>NZ_LROR01000062.1:0-32840 GCF_001675205.1 Clostridium coskatii
GTGCGCCTTTTTTTATCAATATGGTTATTTCAAATCATAAAAATTTGTCTTTAAACTTCTAACAATGCTTTTGCAACTTCTAAACATCTTTTATTCATTTTTATCAGTGAGTTTCGCAATTACCTATAAAAAATTATGTATTTTGAATATTTCTTATAAATCCATACAGGGCAAATTCATCATTTGCCTTCTGTTCTATCCTATTTTGCTCCTTTATAAAAGCAGTTTCTTGTTTTTCCTTTATAATATCAACTGTTTTTCTATCTATTTGCCTCTTTCGAAGTTCATTTCTCTTCATTTCAACCACTTTTTCTTTATCCTTTAGTTCAATTTTAGCCTTATCTATACTATAAACTAAAGCTTTTAAATATTTATGGGTTATTTTTTGTTCGATGACGCTTTTAAAGTTGGACATATTATTATACTTCTCATAGTTGGCTTTTA
Organism: Clostridium coskatii; assembly: GCF_001675205.1. NCBI lineage: Bacteria > Bacillati > Bacillota > Clostridia > Eubacteriales > Clostridiaceae > Clostridium > Clostridium coskatii. The sequence continues at coordinate 445 of NZ_LROR01000062.1, forward strand.
ATAAATCTAGTTTTTCTTTTACATTCAAGCTTTCCCGTTTAGCCTGTTGAAATTCTCTTTTGCTTTCTTCTTCTTTGTCTATTCTTATATCGAGCAATTTCTGAAGTCTAAATCTATATTTACCCATATATCCTCCTCTGTTCAATTTATAATTCACAGTTCACAATACACAATTTAAAGCTACTATTGAAATATTTTTTTCAAATCTTCAACACTTTCTTCAAATGACGAATTTTCATTAACATCCTGCCTAAGATAGGCAATTATTTTATCATAACAAGCTACAGCCTTATCTATTTTTTCACTGCTTCCTTTTACATAAGCACCTATATTTATTAAGTCCTCGGAATTTTTATAAGTTGAAAGCATATCCCTTGCAAAAGAAGCATTTTTTTTATGATCACTTTCAGCTATTTCAGACATAAGCCTGCTTATACTTGCAAGTACATCTATAGCAGGATAATGATTTTTATTGGCCAAGGTACGTGATAAAACTATATGTCCATCAAGTATACCTCTTACTGCATCTGCAATAGGTTCATTTAAATCGTCTCCATCTACCAGTACAGTATAAAAAGCTGTAATAGATCCTATATCTGATGTTCCTGCTCTTTCCATAAGTCTCGGAAGTTTGGCAAATACGGAAGGTGTATATCCCTTAGTTGCCGGAGGCTCCCCAATAGCAAGTCCTATTTCTCTTTGGGCCATAGCAAATCTAGTTACGGAATCCATCATCAAAATTACTTTCTTACCCTTGTCCCTAAAATACTCTGCAATAGCTGTAGCTGTAAAAGCTCCTTTTAATCTAACCAAAGCCGGCTTATCTGAAGTAGCACACACTATGATTGATTTTTTCATTCCTTCTTCTCCCAGGTCCTTTTCTATAAAATCCTTAACTTCTCTGCCTCTTTCACCTATTAAAGCTATTACATTTACATCTGCTTCAGCATATTTTGCAATCATACCAAGAGTAGTACTCTTTCCAACACCGCTTCCTGCAAATATTCCTATTCTCTGTCCTTGACCGCAGGTTAGAAAACCATCTATTGCCCTTACTCCTGTAGCAATGACTTCAGTTATTCTCCTTCTCTTTAATGGATCTGGAGGCTCTGTATCAAGTGGATAAGGTACCCCACTTGATATATACGCACCATCTAGAGGATTACCTAATCCATCAAGTACTTTTCCAAAAAGCTCATCTGAGCATCTCACATTTAAAGGCATCCTTTCTGGTACTACTCTACAACCTGGTGAAATTCCAATAAGTTCCCCAAGAGGCATTAAAATTACATTGCTTTCATTAAATCCAACAACTTCACAGGAAATCTTACTATTTTCCTCATTATAAATATGACATACTTCTCCTACAAAGGCTCTAATACCCTCTACCTCTACAGTTAAGCCAATAACTTTTTTCACAATTCCTTCTTGATAATTATAAGTAGCTTCCTTTACTTTTCTATTAAGCCTATCAAAGTTTATAGTTATCATAAAATATCACCTCTAACTGCAGAAACTTAACTTTCATCCTGAATTATCTTCTTTATTTTCTCATAGGCAATATCTATACCTAGAACCATTTTTCCATTATCTCTTTCTATAACTACACTACCTTCCTCTAAAGATTCATCTGGTATTATAAAAATATCACCTTTAAAAGGCAGCTGTTCCTTCCATATTGTTACTTGCTTTTTGAATTCACTACAGTACTTTTCTTTACCTTTTATTATAAAAGTGCTGGTCTTTTTCATTTGATTCAAAGCATCAAATACTTGAGCATTTAAACTATCTGCATCCCTTACCTCACGTTTTAATATACTTTCTACAGAATTTAATATAAATTCTTTTATTTCCTCTTCCTTTTCCTCCAGATACCTTTCCTTTTCTTCTACAGCTTTATTTAAGACATCATTTGCATTCTTTTTTATCTGTTCTCCCTCTACTTTTGCTTTATCAAGGTTTTTCTTATAACCTTCCTCATAAGCAGTACTATAACCTTCCTCTTGACCTTTGGCATAGCCTTTTTCATAGGCTTCATCATAGGCTTTTTTGGAGATTTCAGACGCTCTTTCATAAGCCATAGAAAGAATTTTTTCTTTTTTTATACTAGCATCTTGTAAAATAGTTCTTCCTAAATTTTCGTAGCTTTTTAGAATAGAATCATCTTTAATATTTTTTTCATTGAATGCTCCTCTGGATGCTTCTTGCTTTTTAAATTCTGTGTGTATTTTCTGTGTTCCGCAATTGTTTATGCTGTCACCTTTTAATATAGATTTATACGATGATTGCATCTTCTCCTCCTCTTGCCAGAACTATCTCTCCTGATTCATCCAGTCTTCTTATTATGCCCACAATTTTTTGCTGAGCCTTTTCTACATCCATAAGTCTAACAGGTCCTAAGAATTCTATGTCTTCCTTTAATGCAGCAGAAGCTCTCTTTGATTGATTTCTAAATATTGCATCTGCAACTTCCTCAGAGCATCCTTTAAGAGCAAGAGAAAGTTCTTTTGTATCCACCTCTCTGAGTACTCGTTGTATAGATACATCATCAAGAGTAATGATATCTTCAAATACAAACATAGATCCTTTGATTTTTTCAGCCAATTCTGCATCTTCTTTTTCAAGACCTTCAGTAATATTTTTCTCTGTAGTTCTATCTACTTGATTTAATATGTCTACAATAGTTTGAACACCACCAATTACCTTCATATCTGACTTAACTATAGATGATAGCTTGTCATCCAATACTTTTTCTATTTCTTTTACAACCATTTGTGAAGTATTACTCATTGTGGCTATTCTAAATGCTACCTCAGCCTGTACATTTTCAGGAAGTGCTGAAAGAATTTGTCCAGCCTTGTCCGCTTGAAGATAACACAGTACAAGTGCAATAGTCTGCGGATGTTCATCTGATATTATATTTAAAAGTTGAGGAGCATCTGCTTTTCTTGCTATGGCAAAAGGCCTAAACTGCTGAGTTGCCTCTGTAACTTTATCCAATATTTCAATAGCTCTTTGACTTCCAAGTGCCTTTGATAAAAGATCTTTAGCGTACTCTATTCCACCTTCAAGCAAATAATCCTTAGCCTTATTCATCTCTATAAATTCCTGAAGTATTTCCTTTTTTTGATCAGATTTTACAGAGTTTATATTAGCTATTTCATAAGTTATTTTTTGTATTTCTGCTTCTGGCAATTTTTTGATTATTCCTGCAGCAGCTTCTGGTCCAAGAGTTATAAATAGTATGGCCGCTTTTTGCACTCCTGTTAATTTTTTTATGTCCTTAGCCATTTTATCACCTCTCATCCTCTGCTATCCATGCTTTGATTATGTCTGCAACTTGATCTGGCTTATCCTTAGCATATTTCTTTATTTCGTTCTCTACATGTGTATCTTCCGTTTCATGTTCAAATTCTACAGGCTTAAATTTAAGCTTATTCTGTTCTTTGGTTAAATCATCGTCTCCTATAACAGCGTCTATGCCCTGAGTATTACCAAGTTCTTCATCAAATAATTCTTCTTCATCTTCTGCATGTTTTCTTCTCCACAATATAAATCCAACGATAGCAGCTATTAATAACGCTCCTGCTATAGATGCACCTATAATGATCTTATTACGATTTGCCTGGGCTTCAGCCTTTTGCATAGCATCTAAATCCTTCTTTGCACTATCTTGAGCCGTAGTATCAAAAGGAATTGCTTCAACATTTATAGTATCTCCCCTTGTTTGATTATATCCTATAGCAGACACTGCAAGATTTCTAATAGAGGTCTTAGTAGCATCATCTACAGTTCCATCCAGTGCAACTGATGCTGTAAGCCTTTTTACACTGCCTGGAGCCTTTATGGTTTTTTGATCCACCTTAGATACATCATAATTTCTTGTAACTTCATTTTGAGTTGAATTGCCACTATTTGTATTACTTACAGATGTGTTACTCATATTATTATCTACAGGGCTTGTACTTGCGTTATTTGTAGCACCTGTATTTGTATTATTTACTGTATGCTCACTTACTACCACATTTTTGGGATCATACGTAGTTGAATCCTGCTGTACTGCATCAAAATCTAAATCTGCATTTATCTGTACTTTTACCTTGTTTTTGCCATATATAGGCTCCAACATAGCAAGAAGTCTCTTTTCCATATCATCTTCATATTTTTGCTGCAATTCCTGCTGTTTGTCTGCAGGAATGGTGGAACTACTACTGTCACCACTCTTATCTTGATATAGATCCCTTGAAAGAAGGTTTAATTTATCATCTATAACTTCAACATTTTCTTTAGGTATATTTTTCACACTTCCAGATACTAATGCTACTAAAGCTTTTGTCTGATCTTGAGATAAAGTCTGTCCTGGTTTTAACTTTATAGTTACAGAAGCGCTCCCTGGTTGAGTATCTTTAACAAATTCAGTATTATCCGGAAGCACTAAATGAACTCTCGCATTTTCAATTTGTGGAAGTGATTTTATAGTTCTCTCAATTTCACCTTGAAGAGCCCTTTGATAATTTATATTCATCTGTTGATCTGTTTGCCCAAAATTGCTTTTATCTAAAAGTTCAAACCCTTGACTTCCATTTGTAAGCTGTACTTCTGAAAGGGTCTGCATTCTAATTTTGTCAACTTGATCTTTAGGCACCAATATAGAACTTCCCTGCACTTTTGCATCTACTTTATCACTTTGAAGCTGCTTATAAATTGTAGCTGAATCCGTAGCATCTAGGTTAGAAAATAATACCGCATATTTCGTTTTTCCTAAAGTTAATCCTCCAAATATCAAAGCTGCGACAATTCCTACAGCTATAACACTAAAAGCTATCTTTTTATTTCTGCTTAAATCTTTCCATTTGCCTATTAAATTTTTAAAAATCTGCGATATTTTACCCATTTAATCCGGTTCTCCTTCTATAACTGTGTTCTATTTATCTCCTGATATGCTTCAACAAATTTATTTCTAATTTGTACAGCAAGTTCTAATGACATCTTAGCCTGTTCAGCATCAAGCATAACATTGGCTACATCATTTCTATCTCCTGATACAAATTCATTGATACTATTGTTTGCCTGTATTTGCTGATTGTTGACTTCATCTAACTTGTTTTGTAATAAACTCGAAAAAGAAGATACAGCATCTTCATTATTTACTATATTATCCTTAGAAGCATTTGATACATTTTGACTTTGTGTATTCCCACTTATTTTATCAAACACAGTAGTATCTGGAGTAAATTCATTTATTTTCATAATACGCCCCCTTATTTACCTATTTCCAAAGCTTTTGAAAACATACTTTTTTCAGAATTGATAGCACTTAGGTTTGCTTCGTAAGCTCTAGTCGCTACCATCATATCAGCCATTTCATTCAATATATTCACATTTGGCATAGAAACATATCCTGAGGCATCAGCATCTGGATTAGTAGGATCATACTCTCTTCTAAAAGGTGAAGCATCATCCTTTATTGCTACAACTTTTACCCCTTCAGGAACATCTCCATAATTTCCATTACTATCTAAAGCCTTACTTAAATTTTCTCCAAAAACTGCAACTTTTCTCCTATAAGGTTGTCCGTCTGCACCACGTGTTGTCTCTGCATTTGCCATATTGGAAGCTATTGTATCCATGCTAAGTCTTTCTGCCGAAAGTCCACTGGCACTTATTCTCATAGTATTAAATGCTTGAATCATAAATATCACTCCTAATTTCCATTTATAACAGATTTTTGCATACTTAGCCTATTATTTTCAAGGGTTATAAGTGCATTATACATAAGTTCATTTGCAGCTTGATTCACAGTTTCTACTTCAATGTCCACATTGTTTCCATCTGATCTCATACTGGTTGAACTGTCGGTATTTGTAGTTATTGCTCCATAATCATTACCCATCTTTATGTGTTTTGCATCATCCGTTTTTAATTCTAAATTATCTACACTATTCTTAAGGTTTTCTTCAAATGTAACATATTTCCTCTTATATCCCGCAGTATTAATATTTGATATATTACTAGATATTGCCTGACTTCTAGCTTCAGCTGCATCTAACCCTCTTGCAAGTAAATAATTTACTGATTTATCATTTGACATATTATTTATATTCAACCCAAATCCCCCCCTTTTTTTAAACATTAAACATATTATAATTTTTCTTAAACAATTTAATTTTAAATTGTACTTTACTTTTGATTAAAATTATTTTCTATATAGATAGATTAACACAATTATAAATTATATTCTATATTTTTGTAACATTTTTATAAGTTTATTATCTTTTAATAGAAATATATTGCATATTGTAAATAAACCCGTACTTATAAGGTATTTTATCATTTCTTATCCATTAGTGGATAATTTTAGGCTCAAAACTATAAGAAAGATACCTTAAACCATAAAAGTAAGGTACCTTAACTTAATTTCAAATATATTACTTTCTAAAATTCTGTATTATCTGTAAAACATCCTGGGGCAATTTATTAGCCTGAGCTATCATTGCATTAGAGGCCTGTATTACTATGCTTTCTTTTGAATAATTCATCATTTCCTCTGCCATATCTGAATCGCTTATACTGCTGTACGCATCAGCCATTTTTTCATTTAGCTCTTGCATATTATTATAGCTACTGGTAAATCTATTTTCCAGAGCCCCGTATTTACTTCTTAAAGACACTATTGTATTTAAAGAACTATCTATTATGCTTAAAGCACTATCAGTATCTCCGCTCAATATATCTTTTCCTCCATCAGTCTTAATTTTATACAAATCTGAAATAACACCATCCGATCCATTAGTCAAATCTATTTGAGGTATATTTACATCGTCCCCAGCATTAGTTCCTACAGTCATACTAATAGTTTTGTTTTGGCCTAATAATTTAAATCCATTAAATTCCGTGTTATTCGCCATTTCATTTATTCCATCTAGCATCTGATCTATTTCACCCTGTATTTTTTGTCTATCCCTATCATTAAAAGAACCATCTCCAGCTTGCAGCGTAAGTTGTCTAACCCTCTGGACCATACTTGTGATTTCATTTAACCCACCTTCTGCACTCTGAAGCATACTTACACCATCCTGAACATTTCTAGTTACGGTCTCAAGGCTCTTAACTTGAATACTTATGTTCTCGCTTTGTACAAGTCCTGTTGGATTATCTGCAGCACTATTTATTTTACATCCACTGGATATTCTGTTCAAATCTCCACTTTGCCTATCTAAAGCTTGATTTTGTATCATATGCATTATCAAAGCTGGCATGTTATAACTCAGTCTCATAAAATTTACTCCTTTCTACATACGGTAAGCACTTATTCTATAGTAAACTCATAAAGCTTATCCCTTTATTATCGAAATCTCCTATAGAATGCTTTAGAGTAAAACATTTATTCAATAAATTAAAATCATCTTTCATGTACGTTACATATGAACTAAAAATTACGGTGTAATTTTTTTAAAGAACAAAGTTCAAATATCATATAAAGATAATTTCCTTCCTAACATCGGAAAATAAAAATATTGCGAATCAATTTATTTATTTTAAAATTGAGAGTGGAAAGTTAATGTGAATTTTTTCCGTTACACTACAAAAAATCTTTAATTAAATTTTAAAGGCTCATTTCGCTAAGGCGAAACATTGATGATCCATATAAGTCTAAAGATTTTTTGCGATAGCTAAAAATCAACCTTCACTCTCAACTCTCAACTAAAGAAATTACGTCGTAATTTTTTTAAGCTGTGAAAGTTGAATTAAATTATAGTATAGTTTTATTATAGGGCTCTATCTTAACATACATTTGAAATAATTCAAGTGCCTGCTCTTCAGTAATCTGGCCACTGTCTAAATTACGATATAGTATATACAGATTAGCATTTAAGTTAGGATCTACTCCTTTGCTTTCCTTCATCTTTTCCAATATTTGTTCTTTAAGAGGAATATTTTTTTGACTCAAATCTTGTTGTAATAAATCTAGGAGTTTACCTACTTCTTTCCGTGTAGCTTTCTCTCTAGTAGTAATTCTTATACTTTTTAACCCTGAAACCAATTTATCTATAGACTCTTTAGGTATAAATACCTTTTCGTGTTCACTCAAGTTAAATCCCCCTCTTTTATTCCATACTTTTTATATCTATTAATTTATTTTTTAATTTGATTAAGTTATATATTATATATTATCAATGCAACAAGCATACTGTCAAATACTAATTATCTTAACTGAATTCGTAATTTATACACTTTTATTCTACTTTAAATTTATTTACAACATTTATTAAGTTCTTTGATGTAGAATTTAAGTTTTCAGCAGATGATGCAACTTCTTGTATAGATGCACTTACTTCCTCTGTAGATGCTGCTATTTCTTCCGTAGATGTAGTGGTGTTTTTTATTAAATTTCCAAACTGATTCATACTGTCCATAAATTCTTTCCTAGATTGTACTGTGCTATTTACTGAAGTAAAAGTTTTATCAACTAAAGGTTCAATCTCTTCAATTGAATTTACTATCATTTCAAAAGATTTTACCATATTTTCTGCCACTACATTCTGTTCATTTATAGATTCTTCAGCCTTTTTAGAATTTACAATAACCTCATTTGAATCACTATTTATATAATTAATTAAATCACTTATTTTTTTTGCTGAATCCTGAGACTCTTCAGCTAAATTTCTTATTTCCTCTGCTACTACTGAAAATCCCTTTCCAGCTTCGCCTGCCCTTGCAGATTCAATAGCTGCATTTAAAGCTAAAAGATCTGTTTGCTCCGCTATTTGTGCTATAACATCAGTTATTTCTCTTACTTTCATTATAGATTCATTAAGCTTATAAACTTTATCAGAAACTACTGTAAAAGAAGAATCTACAGCATCTATTGCCTTTTTCAATGAATTCACTTCATTTTTTCCTAAGTTTACTTTATTCACTGCACTACCCGTACTTACCTTTACAGAATTTAATTTATCATTTATGTTTTGCATGTGTTTGTTTACATTTTCTAATAAATTAAACATATTATCTATATACTTTTGCTGTCCTTCAGCACCTTTAGCTAAATCTTGAACTACTGCAGATACTTCTTGGGAAGAAGCTGATATCTCTTCAGAAATTGCATTTAAACCTTCAGCTTGTTGTTCAACATTTGAAGAATTTTTCTTAACATCTTCAACTAATTTCTTTATATTTATATTCATACTTTGTACGTAATTGCTTATTCTTCCAAACTCATCATTTCTATTTAAAAACTTTTCAGGAATACTGTAGGTAAAATCCCCTTCACCTACTTTACCAACTATTACTTTTAACTTTTTTAATATCTTATATGCTGAGTTACCAATTAAAATGGATACTACTATAGATATTATTATCCCTATAACAACTAAACAGAAAATAAATTTTCTTATACCACTTGTATCGCTTATAAATTCAGCATTTTTAGCTGTGCCTACAACTTTCCAGGAATTTTTCTCATTTGTAGTATAAGCGTACAGCTTCTCTATTCCATTATATGTATTCTTAAAATAACTAGATTTATTTGAGCTAATATAGTCCCAATTACTTTTTTTAAGTTCACTGTCTTTCCCTACCTGGTTAAAATCAGGATCTACTATTATTTTACCTTCTTTATTAGTAATATAAACATATCCTGTGTTTCCTACTTTTATAGAAGCTATATCTTTAGATAAATTTTTCAGAGAAACATCAATAGCAGCTACTCCTACTACATTACCATCTTTCTCCACAGTTTTTGCTACTGTAATCATAATCTGTGATGTATTTACATCTTTGTATGGATCTGTCCATACAACTTGTCCTTTTTTATTCATAGCATCTTTATACCACGTTCTTTGTCTAGCATCGTATTCTTTAGATGGCTGACGTATGTTTCCAGTCATATTTATTCTCATACCACTGAGATCAGCAAAATATACGCTGACCATATTTTCATTGCTGTCTTTAGTATTTTTAAGCAATTCTACTGCACTGTTTCTACTCCCATCATTATTAATATCCAAGTTTTTTAAAGTAGAACTATTAGCAATAACCTGAGTCTGACTTTCCATACCATTTAAAAATTTATTTATAGAACCATTTACATTTATGACAATTTGCTCAGAACTGTTTTGAAACTTTTCATACAATATCCCATAAGATTTTTCATAAATTGATATTCCAAGTATACATAATAATACTGCTGTTGTTGCAGAAATTATCAGTATTAACTTAGTTTTAATACTTTTAAAATTAAACATAAAATATTTTTCCCCCTTAAGTTAACGCAAAATTGCAAATATTAATTTCAGTCTTTACATTTTCCTATTTTTTTAATGCACATTATTAAATTTGTACCTTTAAACCCAAAATACGATTTAAAAGTTTTAAAAAGATACTTTTTCACTATATTTTCCTATTACATAATACTCCAGGATGATATAAAAAACAATAAATAACGTAATTATCTATTGACTTACAACCTGTAAATTTCTCTTTAAGCTTAAAATTTAATCAATTAAAAATTGGGGTAATCTTTTAATTTTACCCCAATCTATCTATGGATCACTTATTTAAATTATGCTAAAGCTTCCTTTTCCCGGTCTAAAAACTGAACCTTGTCTGCTTCTACAGTAGTGAAATATTTTCTTATATCATCTTTAGTATAACTTTTAGTAATTATTTTACCATTTACGCCTATAAGCCTTCCTTTTTTTAAATAGAGAAGCAATTTATCCCCATAATTAGTCCAGTAGGAAACAGGAATAAAATCCGCTTCTCTTTCTCCAGTTTTACTTACAAAATCTCTGCCTACTGCCAAAATGAATTTAACTACACTTCTATTATAATTTTCTAGCTGAACCAATTCTGCATCCTTAGTTAACCTTCCAATAAGAGTGACACTATTCACTAACTTTCGCCTCCTAGTTATTTTTTCTATAATTATATCCAGGAGGAAAGCTTTTATTCATCTATCTAAAGTTGTACTATTTCTGTCCAACCGGCATATGGATCTGATATAAAGTAAAAGCCCATCGTTTTATTTTCATAACATAAACTCTTCACTATTAATTCTTAACTCTTATCTCGTTCCCGTAGAACCAAACCCTCCTTCCCCCCTTTCAGTATCACTTAGTTCTTCTACTTCTTGTACATATACTCTTTCTACGGGCTTTACTACCATTTGAGCAATTTTCATACTTTTTTCAACTAAAAAAGGTTCTTGCCCTAAATTGATCATAAGCACTTTTATCTCACCCCTGTATCCTTCATCCACAGTACCAGGTGTATTTAAAAGGGTTATACCATGTTTTAATGCAAGTCCACTTCTTGGCCTAACCTGAGCTTCTGTATTTGGTGGAAGCTGAATTTTGATCCCGGTAGATACTAACTTCCTTTCCATTGGTTTTATTAAAACTTCTTCTACTGAAAATAGGTCAAGACCTGCATCTCCTTTATGTGCATAAAATGGAGTTACAGCGTCTTCATTAACTTTTTTTATTAATAACTTCATAAATTACAAACATCCTTTCACAATTAATCTACATATTCTTAAATTGTCTAAGATATTATACCACATATTATTATAGTCAATAAAATACATCCCAAATGTTATATAGGAACTAACATTTGGGATGTATTTTATCAAGTGATTCTTAGGTTCAGATGGAGTTTGCTTAAAGGATAACTTTCTCCAGCTGAACCTTAGAAGAACTTATCCAGGCGCGTAGCAGTGCTTATCACCCACTTTGATAGAAGATGGGGGTGTTAGCAATGGTAGCGATCGGATAAATTTAACTTTTTTAAATTTATTACTATATTAAGCTGCATTTTTCTTAGGATTTACAAAAGTCTCCTTTGCTTTCTTCGGAGGTTTTACTACTGTACTTATTACTGCTGAAATTAAACAAAGTACACCTATAAACAAAAATGTTGGTTTAAATCCTCCTAGTAAAGCTGAGATGAAAGAACCTGACAGGGCTCCTATTCCAAATCCCTGATATATAAGCCCATAATTTCTAGTTTGATTCCTTAATCCAAAGAAATTTCCTACTATAGATGGATATACTGTAACAGTTCCACCAAAGCAAAATGCAATTGCACTTACACAAACGAAGAAGATTCCAAAACTTAAATGTACATCACTCATTATAAATACTGCTGCTGCAGTTACTATAAGCGTAAGTGTTACTACTCTTAGAGCTCCTATCTTATCTGATAAAGTTCCAAGTATAATTCTTCCTGCAGTATTGAATATAGCAACTAATGCTACAGCATTAGCAGCTGTTGCAGCACTCAGTCCAGCAAGCTGCATTCCTATATCTTTAACACTGCCTATCATATAAAGTCCGCTCATAGCTCCAGTGAAGAAAGTTACAAATAAAAGATAAACTTCTTTTGTTTTTAGCATATCAAGCCTAGAGAAATTAACTTCTTCCGCAGTTTCAGTTGATATACCTAAGTTTTTAACAGGATCTACTGGTGCATCTTTTAACAACTGCGATCCTGCTACTATTAAAACTATGGCAATTATTCCCCACCACATAAAAGCTTGTGATGTTCCTTGTGCAGACATAATTCCACCATTTACATACTTAAATACTAAACTTCCTATTCCATAAGCTCCTACCGAAATACCTGATATAAGTCCTTTTTTCTCAGGAAACCATTTTATAGCATTAGAAAGTGTTGTAATATATCCTATACCATCTGATGCTCCTAAAATAACACCTGCTGTAATATACAAAGCAGCAAGAGAAGTTACCTTAGACGTTAAAATAAGTCCTATACCTAATATAAATCCGCATATTGTACTTAATTTTCTTATTCCCAATTTATCTTGTAATTTACCTGCAAATAATGTAGAAAATGATAGTGCAAAACTTCCAATTGAGAATGTAAGAGCTACTGCACTTACTTGCCATCCAAATTGCTTTGATAAAGATTGATTAAATAAACTCCATGTATAAAATGTACCCAATCCTATTTGAACAATTACTGTACCTAGTATTACCATCCAGCGATTTTCTTGACCTTCCCATGAATTCTTCATTGCACTCACTCCTTAATTTTATATTGCCGATTGAATCTCTTATTTGATTCGTTTTCATTATAACTTTTCGGCAATTTAAAATTACTATTTTGGAATGAGATGCAAAAATAATTACATAAAATGCACTTATCTATGTAATAGATTTCAACTCATATATTCATTATTCTCTTAAATTCCTTTACATTGCTCCTGCTTACAGGAACTTCAAAAGACGTATTCTTAAGCCTTAAATTATAAGTATTGTTAAACCAAGGTATTATTTCTATTATTTTGGTTGTATTTACTATGTAGGATCTGTGGCACTTAAAAAAACTATCTTTAGGCAAAGTATTATAAAATTGAGATATACTGCTGTTTATAGAATACTCTTCATTCTTAGTAAATACACTGGTTGTTCTCTCTTTAGCCTCACAGTAGCATATATCATCCATGTCCACTATTATTATTTTTTCATTTTTCCATAGATTTATTTTATTTGACATGCTATTTTTCGAAGGGCTATTATTACTTTTTTCCATATAATTTGTTTCCAATTTTCTTAACATAGACCTAATTCTAGATTCATCATAAGGCTTTAGTATATAGTCAAAAGCTTCTACCTCAAATGCCTCTACTGCATGTTCTCTGTAGGCTGTTATAAATACTATATATGGTTTTTTAGAAAATTTACTTACACTTTTAGCAAGTACTACTCCATCAATAGATGGAATATTTATATCTAAAAATATAACGTCAACTTCATTTTCTTCTATAAATTTCAATGCATCAAGGCCATCTTCAAATTCATTTACTATTTTTATGCTGCTATAATTCTCAATAAAATACCTAAGCTCCTGTCTAGCCAAAAATTCATCTTCAATTATTATAGCTTTCATAATAAGTTCACCTCTTTATAAAAAACTCTATTTCTGTTCCTTTTTTTAACCTTTTAATATTGAGTCCTTCCCCATAAATCAATTTTAATCTTGAGTGTACATTATAAAGTCCTATTTTATTATTTGGCATATTATCTGAATAAATTCTATCTATTATATCCTGACTTATACCAACACCAGTATCCGCTATAGAAACCTTTACCCCTTTCTTTTCATCTTTTACACTTATTTTTACAGTACCCTTACCTTTATCCTTTAAAATTCCATGAATTATGGAATTTTCAACTAAAGGTTGTATTATAAGACTTGGCATTTTAATATCTACATCATCTACGTCATACACAATATTAATTTTATCCCCAAATCTAGCTTTTTCTATTTCTATATAATCTACAACTTGTTTAAGTTCTCTTTTTATATTTATAAATTCATCACTTAATTCAATATTAAATCTTAAATATCCTGATAAGTTTATTATAAGTTCTCTTGCCCTATCCGGATTAATTCTTATAGATGAAGCAATAGCATTTAGTGCATTAAATAAAAAATGAGGATTAATCTTAGTTTGAAGAGCTTTAATTTCAGCCTTATTTGCCATTTCTTTTACTTTTTCAACTTTTGAAACTTCCATTAATGTTGATATAATCTGAGAAAGTCCTATAGCCAGTGCCTGAAGAGAATACGTTATTTTATTGTCCTTCATATAATATATTTTCAAAGCTCCTATAACTTCATCCTTGTCTTTAAGTGGTATTATAATAGCAGATTTTAATTTAGGGCTTTTGTTATCTATATTTTTTTCCTTTATAATAATTTTACCACTACTTATTACTTCTTTAGTAGTATCATTTATTATTTCATTTCCTATATTGTAGTATTCTTGCCCTACTCCAATATAAGCTAGTATATACTTATTGTCAGTAATTCCTACTGCATCAGCTTTTATATCTTCTTTTATAATAGTACATATTTTTTTCAAAGATTCACTATTTATGTTTCTAAAATATGGCAGGGTTTTATTTGCAATATCTAAGGCAAGTTTTGATTGTTTGGCTGCTATCATTTCCTTTTCATCCTCTACATTTTGTACTAAAAGTACAATAAATCCTACATTGATCTCACCTACTATCATTGGAAAAGCTATTTTAGACACTATATCAATTCCTAAAGAATGTGGTCTTGCAAATGCAAGTATGAGAAGCATTGTTATTCCTTCACATAACATTCCTGCTATTATACCCGCTATCCACCTATACTTCTTACCCAAATGTTCATTTATATATCCAGCCACAATTCCTGCTGTTATACTACTTATAAGACATGGAATTGAAGTTACTCCATTTATATCTATCAAATATCTGTGTATTCCAGATACTACACCTGCTGAAATTCCAACAAAAGGTCCAAATAATATTCCTCCTGATATTATAGTAACTATTCTTACGTTTACAAGGGAACCTTCTACTTTTACCCCTGTATAAGTTCCTAATATAGCAAAGAAACTAAATATTATTGAAATAATTATAAGATCTTTTCTTTTATGATTTTCCTTTTGAAATATATTTCTCAAATTTTGTATCCTAGTTATAATAAATATACCTATAATAAGCAAGGCTGCTCTTTCCATAAATTCAACTAATATATTATAAGTGTCTGTCAAAATACTTTCTCCTTTCTAAAATCATAAACAATATAATAGAAAAAACTCCACAAGGAGTTTTTTATTTAAAGTCACAATATAAATTTCTAAATTTTTTCCACTTCAAAATTTTCATTTATCCAAAGACCTATAACTTCAATA
Source organism: Clostridium coskatii (assembly GCF_001675205.1). NCBI lineage: Bacteria > Bacillati > Bacillota > Clostridia > Eubacteriales > Clostridiaceae > Clostridium > Clostridium coskatii. The sequence goes on from NZ_LROR01000062.1 coordinate 16,160, forward strand.
TTATTATATAATTTTTTTATTATGCAAACAGACTTTTTTATCTGTTCTATGTGAGTTATTTTATCTACTTTGTTTGCTGCACAGTCATAATGTCCTACTATAAACGCCATAGAAGCTCCATGAGAATTTATTGATATATCCATCTTATACTTTAATGAATTTATAAAATTTTCATCTTCCCCACAAATTACTTTGTCAATTCCTGGTTCTGATATTATATCTACATATTTTACACGAAAATTGTCCCTTATCCAATTTATTGCAGGAAGCTGAGTTCTTCCATCCATACAATTTAGCAATACAGCAAAATCACTGTTCAAAGCAATCCACCCCTTATAGTAAAATTGAAATTTTACTATAAGTTTATATCAGCTTAGATCAAAAATCAATATAACCAACTCAACTTTCGCACATATGAAATTTCAACTTTAGTTAGCCTTTTTATTTGTCTTTACTTTTGATTCATTTCTAGAAGGTTACTTTAAATATGCTAAGTAAATTATTTCATTATATACCAAATATATTTCCTGTAATTATTACATTCTCTTTCAACATTTGAATGTATAAATACTCATTCTCTACATAAAAGCCATAGAGTTCAGTTGCATCAGTAATTTCTCCACATTCACCTATAAATTTCTCAAAAGAATACCTTCCAAATTTCACAGGCAACTTAATAGAACTTTTTTCATTATTTATGGATATTATATCTCCCTCAAAAATTTCTTTATCATTTTTATCTTTTAAGCCTGTACACTCAAGAGATATAAACCTATCTTTTACTTTGTAACTTTCTTCTGGATAGGGATTTTCACTTATATAAAAACACTTTTTTTCTTTATCCCATATTTTAAACTTAAATTTTCTCATACTGAATCACCCCAAATCATACTAAAATATTCCCTATACTAGTGAATATAGGGAATATCTTATATAACTAAATTAGTATTCAAATTCTTTAACATTTGAACACAATGATATTTTAAGTTTTTTATCTTTTATTACTTTTTTATAGGAACACAAAAATTCATTTAACTCGGGATCTTGCAAGTCTATATCTTTTTCACTTTTTAAAGTAAGTTTTTCTTCACTTATAAGTATACTAAGGCTATTCAAGGAATTATTTATACTATAAGTGGTTACTAAGGCACTGCCTATACCTTGCTTATATTTCTCCTGAAATGATACTGTCTTTCTCAAAGATTCATAGTCAACATTTTTATTTACAGAAGGCATATCAATTCCCATGTCTTTCATCTGCTTTTCTACATCTTCCATATTAAAGCCGTATCTTTCCATAAGTTTTTTTTGAATGTTAAACAGCTTTTCTTGTGATATATTATTTTTTTCCATATATTCTTGAATGTCTTTATAAAAATCTCCCATTGATAATTTTCCCTGAGACATATCATAGGAAAGTCCATATACATAATCTTCAAATTTCTCTACATCTTTTTCCCTAGCTCTATTTTTAATTTCATCGAAGTTTACAATTCTATCATCCATAACAAGTTCTCCCCTTAAAAATACATTTTTAATATCTATTAACTAACCCTAATATAACTATTCTATCAAAACATATACTATTATACTATACAATTGAATAACTTTTTTCAATGGAAATTCATTAAAATTATTATAATTTTCTATGAATTATTCTCCTAAGTTGCATTTTATTAAATTATAAATAGTATATATTATTACTCTGATATTTTGTTATATTTACTATATTTTATATAAATTGTTTATTATATTTTAGGAGATGATTTAAATGGAATCAACTATAATTTTAGTCATAATTTTGGCAGCTGCCGTTCTTGGAAAAGCAAATTCCGTAGCTTTAGCTGCCTGTATACTTCTATTTCTAAAGCTTCTTAATATAGACAAATATGTATTTCCAACTTTACAGGAAAACGGGATATTTTGGGGAGTAGTAATACTAGTAGCTTCAATTTTAATTCCAATTGCAAATGGAAGTGTAAAGTATATAAGTATTAGAAATGTATTTACCTCATGGCTTGGGATATTTGCCCTTCTCATATCCCTTTTTACAACTTATTTAAGTGGTCTTGGCATGCAGTATTTAACTGTACAAGGTCATACTGAAGTAATGCCAGCATTAATTTTGGGAGCAGTAATTGCCGCTGCTTTTTTAGGCGGTGTTCCCGTAGGTCCCATGATAACATCTGGAATGATTGCTTTGGGATTGAAGTTTTTTCACAAAATAGGACTTTAAAAATATATTAAGGCAGTTGCTGCATAAAAAACTTTTTCAAGTAACAACTGCCTCAAGTTAAATTAGAATTATTTAAAATCTTCAATTCTTATAATATTGTCTATTTGCATTACAGATTTCAAATTAATAATTTCTTCAATAGCAGAATTAATCTCTTCTTCTTCTATCTTATGAGTAATTAATACTATAGTTACTTTATCTTTTGACTCTTCCCTGCCTTTTTGCATTACTGAGCGAAGACTTACATTATGTTTTCCTAAAATTGTGGTTATTTCTCCAAGTACTCCTGACTGATCCATTACAGAAAGCCTAATATAAAATTTACTTGCACAATCTTTTATATCTTTTATTTTTCTATGCCATAGATTATTTTTCACTACAGAATTGAAATTTTCTATATCCACATTGCTTCTCAATATAGCAATAATATCACTTACTACAGCACTACCTGTTGGTAAACTTCCCGCACCTCTTCCATAAAACATTAGATCTCCCACTGCATTACCCTTTATAAATATTGCATTAAAAGAATCATATACGTTAGCAAGCGGGTGTGATTCTGGAATCATGGTTGGATGTACTTTTAGTTCAAGCTTACCTTCATTTTCTTTTGCAATAGCAAGGAGCTTTATTACCATGTTAAATTTTTTAGCATATCTTATATCTATAGATTTAATTTTTGTAATACCCTCTCTATACACATTATCTACATTAATTTTTGTTCCAAAGGCTAGTGATGAAAGTATTGCTAATTTATATTGGGCATCAAACCCCTCAATATCCGACGTAGGGTCAGCTTCAGCATAGCCCATATCCTGTGCCTGTTTTAAAGCCACATCAAAATCCAATTTTTCCAGCTGCATTTTAGTTAAAATATAGTTCGTAGTTCCGTTTACTATACCATATAGTTCTTCAATTTTATTGGCAGTTAAACTTTCATCTATTCCATTTATTATTGGAATTCCTCCAGCCACACTTGCCTCATAGTTGAACATTACTCCTTTGCTGTCCGCTTTTTCAAAAAGTTCGTCTCCACCAGTTGCAAGCAGCATTTTATTTGCAGTTACTATCTGCTTTTTTCTATCCATACATTTGAGCATATATTCTCTTGCAGGGTTTATACCACCCATAACTTCAACTACAATTTTAATAGAGTCGTCTTCCAATATGTCATTAAAATCCGTAGTTACAATTTCATCTGGAACTTCCACATCTCTCTGTTTGTTTCTATCTCTTACAAGAATTTTTGCTACCTCTACTTCATATCCTGATCTTTTCATTATTTCTTTTTTATTAGAATTCAATATTGTCCAAACTCCTGCGCCAACATTTCCAAGACCCATCAATGCTATTCTAACTTTTTTCATTCCGATTCTCCCTTCTAATGTGTATTTTTTACTTTTCAGCATACAATTCATTCTAAGTCTAAAGTATAATGAGAATATTTTAGCACATATCATTCTTTTTTAAAATAGTGCCTGTCACCTTAGTGGAACATTTCTGTTCCATGTCGGTGACAGGCACCTTTTTAATTTGCCAGAGTTATGTTCATAATAATGTTGTTTTTCGTAGAGCTTACATCCAATGAAGATGTTCCAAGCAATTTCCCACTATTATCATATAAATAGACTTGTAATGTATTTTTTGATACAACTGTAATAGTAGTACTATTAATAGCAAAATAATTGTTATTTTCCTCTATTTTGTATTTTGTAACATTTGGTAAATTTGTAGATACCGTTATTTTCCTCAATGGAACCGATGGAGAAGCTTCCACATTTGCTGAAGCAGTATAACTATTATTGTTACTACTGTTACCACCACTATTACTACTGTTGCCTCCACTATTGCTACTATTGTTACCACCATTATTACTACTGTTACTACCGCTATTGCTACTATTGTTAGAAGCTATACTAAAATTTAGTACAGCAGGTTGTGATAAGTGCCTTCCTTTTTTAGATTTAATGTTTTTGTCTATAGTTAACTTATAATTATGTGATAATTTATATCCTCCAGAAGGTGGATTAATCTTTGCTGAATTTTCATCATTACCTGCTGAAACACTTACATTAACAGTACTACCGTTTGTAATATCTTGAAGCTTTATATTACTATTTAAAGAATTAATATCTACTGGTTCTCCAAATTTCACTGTCCATACTTTGTTTGCATCACTTATAGTTTTAGTTCCCATATCTTTAAAATCTGCTGCTGAAACACTTAAGGAACCATAGGAAATACAGCAAATCATTACAAATGATAAAATTAAGGCAGCTCTTTTAATAACTTTTTTCAATTTCTCTTCCTCCTTTTAAGCATCGAATAAACTCAAAAACTCTATATAACCATTCATCTTGATGAAAAAAGCAGTCCTATTACTAGAACTGCTTTTTGTATTTTTTAACTAGTACTTGACATCTTAATTAATATTATTAGTTTGTTCCTGTAACAGATGTTATATCTGTAAATCCTAATTCATCACCAATTGATCCACTCCCAATTGATGTTCCAGTAAGATCTATTTTAGCTGAAGAACCTGTTGCTACTGTAGTAAGAGTTAACTTTCCGTTTCCATCATCACCAACTTTAATAACACCGCTTCCGATAGATGTATCTATATCTTTTTGTAATGCAGTTTTTAAATCATTTAATAGTATTAAAGTGCCACTACTACCATCTAATTTTGAAGTATTAGTTAATGCAATAACTTTATTATTTATTTCTAAATTTTTTCCAGTTACTGCTGAATACTTATCATTTAATTTAAGTGCGTTATCTGCAGTCTTAATTGCTGGTGCTGCTGCCAATTGAACTGGTATATTTGCTATGTTACCAGGCATTGCAGTTCCTGTAGCTTTACTCCTTACATCTACAGAACCTGACTGTGTAACTGGAATAATACTACCTGAAGTAAAGTCACTCCATTTTGTTCCTTTTGTGCTGCCAACATTTACCCTATATTCAAGTCCTGTAGAAAGACTAGTTAATTTAACTCCTCCTGTTACTTGAGTTGAAGTTACATTAGGTGCTGCTGCTTGAGTTACCGATATCTTTTCAACATTAGAAGCTTTAGTTTGACCACTCGCCTTAGTTCTAACTTGTACTCCATTAGTTGTATTTATTGTGTTGACATCTTCTGATTTGAAAGCTCCGTTATTGTCTACACTATTCCAATTTAATCCGCCATCTATACTATACTCATAACTTGGAGGATTAGAAATAGCTGTCCCATCTGAATTTTTTAATTCACCTATTAAATTATGATTTGCATCATAGCTAAATTCAAATTTTGCAGATGGTGCTGCAGGTGAAGGAGCCAAAGAAATAACCTGTGGTTCTGAAGCTGGTGTGCTTCCATTTGCTCTATACCTTACTTCCACATTAGTAGTAGTAGCCTTGCTTAATAAATTCAAATCATTTGTTGAAGTAATTAACTGAATTCCTTGTGATGTAACAGGCGTCCATGATTGTCCATTATTTACGCTGTACTCTTCACTAGTATCTACTCCTGTAAATTGTGCAGTACCATCATTATTAAATGTAAATCCTATATTTGTTGGTGCTGCTGGTGCTGGTTGAGTTGGATTACTCTCTGCATCATCAATTTTAAAGCTAATAGTTTTTTCTGTCGTAGCACCATTTATGTTATTTGTTGTATCTAGTGTCAACACGTAATTTCCATTTACTGTTAATGATCCACCCTTATGACTTGTTGGATCTACTATATAATCAGTTTTATATCCGTCTCTCATTATTGTAGCTTTTGTAGTATTAGCTAGTGTATCTGTTATTGTAATTCCATTGATAACTGTATCATAAATTCCACCATCTGATACTCCTACAACTGACGGTGATGTAGGTTTATCTTGCGTATCCACCCTAAATACTTTTGTAGAAACATTTGTTGCTCCATTTTCTGTGCTTGTAGATGTAACTGTTAACTTATAATATCCATCCTGACTTATAACAGTTCTTTGAAAAGCTACCTTAGCTGCTAATTTCCAAGCTGAATCGTCAGCAGGAGCAGTATTTAATCTCTGTATTACTGCTGTATCAATAGTTCCTGCTAAATCCGTCCAATTTGGCGTTGCCTGATAAAGAGTTGGTATATCAGCTGGCGTAACAGCACTTATACCCTTAGTATGATCAATAGGATCATTCCACTTCTCTGTTCCTGCTGTTTCAGCAAATCTTATATCTACTGTTGCAGGTACTGCTGAATTTACTGTAAATTTAACAGTAGTAACATTTGTTGCACTAGATGGATTCATACCTGATACAGTCTTCGTTCCTACAACCGTAAGTGCATAACTTCCATCACCATTTTTGTCTATTATACTTTCCAACTCACTGCCATCTTTTATAGCATTATAAGTTTTTCCTGTTGTATCAATAACTCCATCATTCATGGAATATGTTTTTGAATCAGTTCCTGAAATAGGATTTCCATCCTTAGTTAATACTGCACAATATTTTGTACTATTATCTGCATCAATAATGCTATCATCATTCCAAGTTACAGTTGGGAATAATGATTTACCCGTAGATTTATCTTGCTTAGTAGTATATGTTCCTCCATCTGTTATTCCATTTATAACAGGTTTCTGGAATAATCCATAAGATACAGGTTTACTTTCAAGTACTGGACCACTACCCAATTCTTTAACTGATACCTGCAGTGATCTAGTCATAGAAATTGACGTAGATCCTGATTGACATGGATACCAAGTTGGATTTGAGTTAGTTTTTAAATCATCATAGGTAAATACCATTCCTGTATCAGTTCCACTTATTCTTCCAAGACTTAGATTAATGTCTACATAATTAGGTACTGTCGCTCTTTTTATTTCAATTGGTGATGAAGGAGCACTGTCTACATTACCTGCAGCAACTACTCTAAGCATTTGCTTTCCATCTTTATTACCATCTATCTTAGATATCATAGTAGGAACCTTTAGAACTCCATTACCATCTGCTTGTGCAGAAATATCATAACTTGTAGGAAGAACTGGTACTGTTCCATCTGCGTTTTCATCTTGTATATAAACCTTATACAACTTATTAGACTGTAACCCGGTTATATTTTGATTAGCCGCATCTACTGTAAATCCAGCTGGTGCCTCTGCCTGATACTGAACTCCTACTTTGTTACCTTCTTGTCTACCTGTTTTAGTTAAACTAATATATACACTTCCACCATCAGTAGAAAGATTTAAGCCTGTCATATTTACTTTTCCACTTGCATCTACAACAGCTGATTTTAATGGTTTTGTATCAGTGCTACTATTATAAACATTTACCACATCACCAGTAGTCAATCCAGTAATACTTATAGTGTCTTTACTTCCTACATTGTTTACAATTGTTACATTATTAGCATTAATAGTTCCAGAATCTAATGCTACATTCATGGTAACAGATGTTCCATATCCAAGTATTGTACCCTTAAATGTATATATACCTTTTGATGCCTTTGGTATAGTTTTATCCCATGAAACTACTAATGTCTGTTCACTTCCGTCACTCATTATGCAAGAAACAGTTTCTGGAAAATTAAATTTTGTTATATCGTCTGTAGTATATGTTTGCATAGGTTTAACACTTACTACCCTGCTATTTAATCTAGGTTTTGTTATTGAAACACCCCTTTGAGTGCCATCTCCATCTTTAGGTGCAACTGAGATTTTCCCTGATTTCATATAATATAGACTATCATTTATTATATTTATATAATCTGCTGAATCATTTACAACTCTATATCCATTTCCTGTGTTATCTAACTTATATATTTTATTGCCATCTACATAACTTATGTAATAAATATTATTATCATCGGTAGCACATATAATTGTAGGTTTGTCTGTTAATGCTTTATAGGAACTGGCTTTTGCAGATGTTTGTACATTTGTAGTTACACTCATAGGTACTGGAATTTGTCCTTGTGCATTTGTAGATCTATATAACACTCCATCATAGCCCGTATAGAAAACCAGATAATCATTACAAGCATTAATAAATTTTGTATTTATAGTACTTATCTTTGCTTTTCTACTATTTCTTAAATCATAGCTATATAACGTATTTGAATCTCCTGCATTAACATAGAACAAAAAGTTTCCTGTAACACTTAAATATTTGGCTTGGTCACTTAAAACCATTTTTTTACCTGTAGAATCCTGTACATATATTCTATCATTGTCACTATGATTTATATAATATATGGAATCTCCTACTACACTTACACAAGATGCCATATCATCAGAAATCTTTTGTCTTTGAGTTCCATCTATTTTAACCTTATATATCTTTCCACCATCGTTATAATTGCTATAGTATACCCAATCTCCTACTACATTAATATATTTTGCACTGTCATTACTAATGAGCATATCATCTGTACCTGTTGCACTTCTTTTGTAAAGTTTACCACTATCTCCTGTGTTACTGTAGTAAATCCATTTTCCACTTTTATCAATTGTAACAAATCCATTATTAACTATATTATAAGCTTTATTTCCCTGAGTAGAACTATCTACATCTGTTGAGTTTCCAGTTAACGTCAAATTAACTGTTAAGTTCTTATCTCCTGATGAAGCCCCATTTGTAACTATATTCAAATATCCATTTGCTAATTCTGTAGCACCATCACTAGCATATAAATGTACCATATTACCAGCTCCATTAGAAAGTTGTCCCATATAAGTAGCTACATCTGTTAAAGGAGTCATTGGACTGCTTCCTACCTGGAAATAAGCTGCTCCACTTACACCTGATAATTGACTAAGCTGACAAGTAAATAAATTTAATCCTTCTGATAGTAGCTGTTTATAAGTAATATGAGCTATTACATACCCACCAGTAATCGTATTAGGATCTAAAAAATTATTATTTGCATCAGTAACAATTTTTTCCGTAGTTCCATTTCCAGGATAATATGTTAAAGTGTTACCAACTTTAGATACTATCTGACTATCATCTACAGTTGCTTCTGTAAATATATCCTTTGCTACACCTGTAGAATCTACATAGTATAATTTACCTAAATTGTTTGCTAGCTGATCATTTACCTTAGCAGTATTAGTACCACTAGCATCATTTGTAAAATAAGTTATATCATAAACATTATTTCCTACTACTATGGAATTAGGTGGCAACTTAGCGTAAACACTAGTACCTATTCCAAGTACAATTGCTGCTGTCATTACCAATAGCCTAGTTTTCTTCATTATTTATTACCTCCATACATTATTGTGTTATAATTATTCACTCGTGAAATTCGCGGGTGCTAATTCACTTAATTTTATAACTTACTAAATATATACAACAAAACATTTATATTCTTATAATCGTAACAATTTGTAATTTTTTTACCTTTTTATATAAAATCTAGCAACAATTTTTACATCATAAGAAAATATATTATCAATCACTTAGCTAGTTTTCAATTTTTATTGTAACGGTCACAGGTGTACTATAATGCTCTATAGTTGCTGTTACATAGTATGTACTAGCATCACTTATATCAACAACTGGTGGATCCCAAAGAAGAACATGTACATTTTTTGCTTCTCTAATTCCATTTGGCCCATTTATAACTGCATTTATTCTAGTTGATAACTCACTCATATTAAATACACCATTTGGATAGTCACTTTTCTTAATATTTATAGATACAGCTGGAACGTTGCTAGTTTTTCCATCTACATTAAGAGTAATAATTTTAGGAATTATTCCTATAGTTGCTCTAACTTTTTTATTACCACTTATAGTTCCATTCAAAGTAAATTTAGCAACTCTACAATCATCTAAATATTGATTATCTAAAAAAGTAGAATCAATACTAACAGCATCTGTCCATGTAACTGGTACTTGTTTTCCAGTAGTAGGGTCTTTTACTGTAGTTGGATATTTTTCATCTTGCATTATAGGCTCCAATTCTCCTAAGTCCATTACATTTGGATCACTAGGGTTAGTAGGATAATTTGGATCATTAGGGTCTGTCCCACCTTCTCCTGTAACTATAAGCATAAGACCTACTTTTTTACTATATCCACTTACTGTTCCCTCATAAGTATACACTCCAGTAGAATATTTAATTTCATTTGCCCAAGTTACAGATAAACTTTGTGTTGAACCGTCAGTCATTATAGCTGATACTGTAGTTGGAAATACATAACTAGATTTAGTAGTTACAGTTGCCTTTATGTTATTTATAGTTTTTATAGTCTTACCTGTTCCATTATCAATTGTCGTTAAAGTAAGCTTAACCTTTTTACTGTATTTATCTACTGTTCCATAAAAGACGTAGACTCCTGGTTTATTCCCAGACTGTGTACCATAATCCCATAACACAGGTACATCAGTTGTTGTACCATCCGTCATCTGAGCCGAAACAGTAGTTGGAAGTCCAAAGCTTGTCCTACTAACTGCAGTTTGAGTTAAATCCTCAATTTTATATGGAAGAGGTTTTACTGTAAGAGTTGCATATACTGTAGTATCTGTTCCTTTTAATTTTCCTGTAAAAGTATAAGTACCTGGATTTGCAGTATTTACTTGACTTAAGTTCCAGTCTATAGCAACTTCCTTTTTGGTGCCATCTGTAGCTGTTATAACCATAGTCGCCCTTGGAGTATATTTCTCACCCTGCCATATAGTATCATTTATAGCATCAGTGCCGCTTACTCCCAAAGTCATATTTTCAACTGAAGTTTCTGAATCATAACTTACAGAACCTGTTCCTCCTAATATTTTTAAACTATTTACTATGTGGGTTTTAAGAAAATTTGATGTAGCCTCATCCATTGGACTATCCACAAATAGTACTGGAGATGATGTTTTTGGAGCTAAAGCTGACGCACTCAATGAATCTGGAAAGTTCTTAGCAGAAGCTATATATAAAGTACCAGTATTTACTTCATTTTGAAAGGCTTGTATTATGCTTACATTTCTAGCATACACATTGCCTCCTGACCCTATTCTTTTAACATTAGATAACCCACTTATAACATTGTCACTTATAGTATTTGCATCACCTACTACATATATTTGAGCCATTTTAGATGTATTACCTAAATATTTTTTAACAGAAGCAGGCATATTTTCTCCATCTGTTAATATTATAGGCATTCCTTTTAAAGCAGCTATTGATGCTATTGTCATTCCATCTCTAAAATCATTTCCATTTACTAATGCAATCTCACTGGTCTTACCAATCTTTGCTGCAACCTGAAGAGCAGTTTCATACCTGTCTTTGCCACCAACTCTAACAACCTTCATTCCTTTAGCCACTAGTGAATCTTCTATACTTTGTGATACTACACCTTTTCCACCCACTATAAATACATTTTTTACATTTAATCTTATAAGTTCTGAAGATGTATAAGGATTTAACACTTCTGTGTTTGTTAAAAGTATAGGGGCATTATACTTTTTAGCAAGAGGTGCAGCTGAAAGAGCATCATGGTAATCATCTCCATTTACTAATACAGCATAATCAGTATTAGTACTCCATCCAGCATCACATACTTTGGCAGATGTCTCATATCTATCCATACCACCATACCTATCTACTGTTGGTGACGCATATACTTTTGTATTACCTAAAATACCTATAATTGCTGCAGAGGCAACTAATAAAACTAATCTCTTACTTCTTAGCGTACCCTTAAATTTAAAGCTATTCATATTAATATATAGGCAACTCCTTTCTTTAGTTTTCATGATGATCCCCATTACTTTTATTTTTTGGTGCCTATCACCTTAATGGTGTAATAAATGTCCCACTCGGTGCCAGGCACCTAATAAGAAATATTACCATTATTAACATTATACCTAATTTAATAGCAATTTTCACCATAAAATTAGCATATAATCTTTCACAAACTCTGGAAAGGAGTTTATCTATTACAAAAACCTTAAATTTATGCAAATACATTTATGGACTTATCTTTATCCTCTTTACTGTCCTCACCAGCATTTTTATCATATTCCTTTAAATTCTTGCCTTTAAGTACATTTTGTTTGTCATCGGTTTTTGTGTTTTCCTGAACATGAACACCTACGTCTTTTATCTTTTCTACTTCATTTTTTATATCTTTATTCATCTCTCCATTTAGCTTTCCCATTTTAGATTCTAAACCAACTGCACGTCCTTTATTTTCGCTAGCTTTAGATCTGTTAATTTCAGCACCTTTATAATTTCCTAATGCCTCATCCATATCTGCATCTGAATTTAGTTCATTAGCTCTACCAATTAAACCACTTCTCACAGAATTAACAGTTTTAATTTGTTTATATATTTTTGATGCATCAAGCAGCAAATCCTCTCCAGAATATTTACTATTACTTTGAGTGTTAATGCTGTTAGATTTAGTATTTGTGCTGCTTTTGCCATCAGAGTTATCATTTTTGCTGTCAACGCTATCCACTTGCTTTTGTTGAATTTCAGCCTCAATTTCCTGTATCTGCTCTTGAATAGGTTTTATTAACTGCTGTTTAGTGTTAGCATCTCCACTTCCATTTTTTATATTGTCTATTTGCTTTTGAAGCGCATCTTTTTGATTCTCAAGTGATTTTATTTCCTGCTCTGATGTATCATTTTTATTTTGAGTCATTGTCTGTATGCTTCTATTAGATGAAATCCCATTTATCATATATATACTTCCCCTCTATATATTATTTCATAATTATCTATCATATAATTGGTCTCATACAGTATTTTTGGGATAGTTATCCTATATACCCACTATTTATTTTTCGTGTAGTTTATAGATTACTTTAATGCAAAGGTGCCTGGCACTGCATGGGAACAGTAATATCCCACTCATTGCCAGGCACCTTACCTATAATATTTTTTCATCTTCTGTTTTTCTACTTTCTCCATCTAACGCTCTAACCTGTGCTCCCAAATCATTTATCTTATCATTTAAAACTTTTAAATATGTTTTGTCAAGATTATCCTGCTTGGCTTGCTTTGCTATTTCTCTCATTTTCAGCAGCTTTTTGTCCATAATATCAAGCATTTGCTGTCTATACTTTACCCACTGAAGCTCTTCCTCCAGTTCTTGCCTTAATTGCTCTTTTTGATTTGTTACCAACTTTTACACCTCTAGGGTTATGCCATTGCATCCAGATAACTGCCTAAATTAGGATCTACTGCAGAATTGCTCAACATTTCTGTCATATTAACTGCACTTTCTTTCCCTGAATCCATAGCAATTTTGGTAAGTGCTATACCAGCTGATTGCTGTGCACTTGATTGACTCATTGCCACTGATAGCGCTGCTATATCCATATTTATCCCTCCAATAATTTTTTATGCTTATATTATCGTAAATTAAGGAAAAATATTTAGTAATATCTTCTTTTGGTGACAAGCACCTTAAGGGGTCATTTTTGCCCCGCCAAAGTGCCTGTCACTAATTGGATTTGATATCTGAAAGCTGGTATCCAGAAAATTCCTCATTATACCTGAACGTATAAGTATAATGAAAAGTTTTAGTGTCAGGCATAGTGCTATCACTTTGATATATATTATAAACTTCCTCTGTACTTACAGTTCCAGATCTTTTATCATCACTTAAGTTATATGAGATTACATTAAAAGATTTGATATCTTCCTTTATGCCCTTTTCGTAAGTAGTTGCCACATAACTTTTTTGCTCATTATAAAGTTGGCTTCCAGGATACAGATAATTCTCAACATCTTCAAAATCGCCGGTATTTACTGCTTGTGTAAAATAATAGGTATACCAATATATTAAATTACGCATTCTATACTGATCAATTTGCATACTAGTTTGGGATTGAGTAAAATCGAGTTTTATATAATCATCATCCTTTTTTAGAATATAATCGCTGCTTCTCAGTTTTTGTCCATTTACAGATGCAATACCATATACAGCTGAATTAGCAGCCAGCGGTCCAAAATTACTGGCATCCTTTGCTTTAACTCCAGTATCCTTATTATTTAAAAATATTTCTGCATCTGGATAATCACTGCTTATATTGACATAAGAAACATCCTTAAACACTTCTACACTTTCGCTGTCTTCGTTTGAATTCATAAAATCTATATCACGGGATTCATTTAAAGATTCATAACTATTTTTGTAATCTGCATTAAGTTTATATTTCCCGGGAATAAAAGGACCAAGCTGCTTAGAAAAATCCTTTGAATCACTTTTTGCTATTTCAGTACTGTTTAAAGAAAATTGCACATCCTTTATTCCCGTTTTTACTGATATAAATGATGGCTTTATTCCTATCTTATAATCCTTGAAAAACAAATATTTCTTTCCTGCATAAACTATATCAAATTTGCCTTTGGAATTAGAATTTAAATTTCCGTCAGATCTAGCTACTTCATTATTTAATTGACTTACGACTTCATTTAAATAAGAAGGATTGTCCTTAAAATAATTAATTAAAGGTGCTACACTCTTTTCATCTATTTTCAATCTATTATCACTGCAATAAAGAATATCGACTAATTGTCCTTTGTTACTGGATGCAACTGCTTTTTGAAATTTTGAAACCACATTAGAAGGTTTGCTAGCTGTATTACCTATTAGAAAAGATACAAGTATTGTAATACATAAAATACCTATTCCTATAATTACTGACATTTTTTTATTCAAGCCTAACTTTCTTCTAAATGTATCAAATATACTTTCGTCTACTTCTTCATCATTAAAATCTTCTTTTTTAAGATCTTCTTTAAACTGAGATTCACTATTTTGCTTATTTATAAGGTCGGTATTAAAAGTTTGAGTATTTGCTACATCATTCTCTTGTCCCTTTTCTACACCAGATTTATGTCCACATTTTGGGCAAAACACATCATTATCTTCTAATTTATTGCCACATTTAACACAAAATTTCACCTTAACGCCTCCTCATATCCAAGTTTAAAAATGTTATAATTTTTGATTAACATTTTATTAAATTTATATTAACATATGTTAATAGTTTATTCTATATAAAAATGTTCCCATTAGGTGTCAGGCACCTAATGGAAACATTTTTACCCCGGTAATATTACAATCTCCAAACTCGTTGGCATGTTGCAGTTATTTTATTAAAATAGTGTATTCTCTGCTCTATAGTCATGGAGTTCTATGGCAGATCATAAATTCACTATAGCATTACAATATTGAAGGTTTCTACCTTTACCTCCTACTTCAGTACTTATAAGTACTTGTGCACCATCTCTAAAATTTTGATGCAAAACATTTAATTTAATAGTTGCAAAGCTGCATCTCTTGACAATCCAGATAACTGACATCTTAATGCATTATTTGAATCTTCTAATATTTAAAATACTTTTTCCTATCTGAGTTAACTTCTTATTTTTTACAGAATGTACTATATGTTATCGTAATTTTAGGCAAATATTTAACAACAACTTTAAAAATAAATTAAGTACTTATAAGATATTAAGCATACATTTTGAAAACTTCTCTAAATCATATATATGTTTCTCAATTATTTCTTTAACTATATCCAAATTTACAGTTTGATAATCATGAACAGCTATATTTCTAAAGCCAACCATAGATTTTAAATTGTTCATCAGTTTTTCATCTATGATTTTATTTTCAAACAATACTTCAAATGCATCCCTGCTGTTTTGTGGAATACCAAGCTTTTTTTCAGAAACTATATGCATAGCTAAATCTATAGATGCCTCGCAGGCTCTTTGAATATTTAAGATTATAGAATCTTGTTTAGTATAATTCTTTAAATTTTCGGGGCTATTCTCATATTCTTCATTTATTCTTTTTATACATCTTTCAATAACAGATATCTTATTTAATATAACATCATTCATATATATGCCCCCTTTTCTTTACACTTTTAAGTATTACTTCCCTTTCTTCATTTAATGTAGCATAATCCTTAAAAGAGTACATTTCAAAATAAGCCTTTTTCTTGTTATCGTTAAAATATATGCACTCACCTTTGGCTATTACTTGAACCTTAAATACAGTAGAAGCTTTTTTTAAATCAATTAAATCAACATCTCTTTTCAATATATCTGCCAATCTTTGTGCCAACATAAATATTTCATAATCTGTACTATTGATATCACTAATAAAAGCAATATCGATATCACTATCTTCTCTGAAAATTCCGTTTGCACCAGAACCAAATAAATATACTAAATTTGGTTTTATATTCTTCGTAAGAAACTCAATTATTTTATTTATGCTACTTTTATCTATATTCAATAAACTCACGTCCCTCATTAATATATATTTTACCATATTCATTTAATATTAAACATAAAAATAAACACCAACAACTTATAAGCTTGAGGTGACCCCTAAAAGTTAGACTTTATTAGCGAGACAGTTTCGGCTGCCTCGCTAATTTATGCAGCCAAGAGGCTGAGTCTGTATTCAACAGGACTCATCCATCCTAGTTTCTCTTTGATTCTAC
>NZ_LROR01000063.1:0-31604 GCF_001675205.1 Clostridium coskatii
CGTGCGCCTTTTTTTATCAATATGGTTATTTCAAATCATAAAAATTTGTCTTTAAACTTCTAACAATGCTTTTGCAACTTCTAAACATCTTTTATTCATTTTTATCAGTGAGTTTCGCAATTACCTAATATTATACAATTAATCCAACAATAGTTGCTGTAAGTACACTTACTAGTGTTGCTCCATATAATAATTTTAATCCAAAACGTGCAGCTACATTGCCTTGTTTTTCATTCAATCCTTTAACTGCACCTGCTATAATTCCAATTGATGAGAAATTTGCAAATGAAACTAGAAATACAGATACTATAGCTGTTGCTCTATAGGATAAGCCAAGATTTCCCTGTGCAAGTGTAGTCATTGCAACAAACTCATTTGATACAAGTTTTATTGCCATTATACCCCCTGCTTTTACTGCTTCATTAAATGGTACACCCATAAAAAATGCAAATGGAGAGAAAATGTATCCAAGAATATCCTGGAATGAAATACCACATATTCCTTTAAATATTGCATTAATTAATGCAATTATTGAGACAAATCCAATTAACATTGCTCCAACTGTAATAGCAACTTTAAATCCATCCATGATGTATTCACCGAGCATTTCAAAGAATGACTGTTTTTCCTTCTCTTCAACCTCTAAAATGTCATCTTCCGGTTTTACAGTATATGGATTTATAATTGAAGCTATAATGAATCCACCAAATAAATTTAATATAAGTGCTGTTACTACATACCTAGGTTTTATAAGAAGCATATAAGAACCAACAACAGAAGCCGATACTGTTGACATAGCTGATGCACAAAGAGTATATAGACGATTTTTAGGCAATAAACCAAGCTGCTTCTTTACTGAAATAAATACCTCTGATTGTCCAAGAATTGCTGATGCTATTCCATTATAAGATTCCAATTGGCCCATACCGTTTACTTTACTCAATGCTAATCCAACATACTTAATTATAAAAGGTAGTATCTTACAATATTGTAGTATACCAATTAAAGCTGAAATAAACACGATTGGCATAAGAACATTTATAAAAAATACTGAGGTTACTCCTTTATTTACCATGCCACCAAATACAAAGTTTACACCTTCTGACGCACATTTAAGAAGTGCTCCAAAACCATTTGCTACTCCACCTACTAAAATATTACCTATTTCAGTATTTAACAAAATAAATCCAAAAATAAATTGTAAGACAACCATTATAATTATAGGCTTTATCTTTACACTTTTCCTATCATTGCTGCCAAGTAGCGCAAGTCCAGCTACAATGGCTAGTCCAATAATTCCAATAATAAATTTCATTTTGTGTATCCCTCCTTAAATACTTTTAACTAAAATGTCCAAATCTTCAAATAACGATTACATTTATAAATATAATTTTTTAAATTGATAGTAATTTAGTAACTTACGCAATTTAAAAAAATTGCGAAACAATTTTCTTAAAGAACAAAGTTCAAAGTTCAAATATCAAATAAGGATAATTTTCTTCCTAACGTCAGAAAATATTAGAATTATAGATTTCCTGAGGTATGAGGGAAATCATCTTTATCTGTTCTTTGTTATTTGAACTTTGTATTTTGCTTATATTAAGTCTACATTTTGTATATGTGAAAGTTGAGTTATTAATATATAAGCATAGCTTCTACTAATAGAGTCCATACAAATATTTATTCAGATACAATAGTAATACCTGCACTTGCACCTATACGACTTGCTCCTGCTTCAATCATATCTAAAGCCTCTTGTTTAGTATGGATACCACCAGATGCCTTAACTCCCATATCTTTTCCTACTGTTTCACGCATGAGTTTAACATCTTCTACTTTAGCTCCATACTTTGAGAACCCCGTTGATGTTTTTACAAAATCTGCTCCTGCTTTTTTAGCTATCTTACAAGCTCTAACTTTCTCTTCTTGTGTTAAAAGGCAAGTTTCTATAATAACTTTTACTAATGCCTTTCCTTTTGCAGCTTCTACAACAGACTTTATATCATTTTCTATATACACATCATTTTTATCCTTTAATTCTCCAATATTAATGACCATATCAACTTCCTGCGCACCATTTTTGATTGCATCTTTTGCTTCAAACACTTTTGTTTCAGTTGTATTAGCCCCAAGAGGAAATCCAATAACCGTACATACCTTAACTTCACTACCATGTAACTTCTCACTTGCTAGTTTAACCCATGTCGGATTTACACAAACTGAAGCAAAGTCATACTTCTTTGCTTCTTCCGTCAATTTAATTATCTGACTTTTCGTTGTTTCCGGTTTTAACAATGTATGGTCAATCATTTTAGCAATATTCATAATAAATCTTCCTTTCATACAGTAATTCATAATAAATTTTAGCATTTGTAAAGCTTATTATGAAATTTTGTTCATACGTTTTCAAATTAAAAGTATTCTTTTTAGCTTGATTTCAAAATAAAAGAACACCTTTATAGTTTATACTATTTATTTAAATCTTCTTTGGTAAAGGCTCCTGGTAATAATTCATCTAATGTCTTAACTATATATTCACTTTCACCTTTTCCAAGTATTATCTCTGCATCCTTTGAAGCAAACTCTGCTATAACCTGTCTGCAAACTCCACAAGGATATGTATAATCGTTTTCTACTCCTACAATGGCAATCGCTTTTATAGCTCTATTTCCTTCCGATATAGCTTTAAATATTGCAGTTCTTTCTGCACAATTTGTTGCACCATATGAAGCATTTTCTATATTACAACCTGTATAAACCTTTCCATCTTCGGCAAGTACAGCTGCTCCAACTTTAAAGTTGGAATAAGGAGCATAAGCATTTTTTCTTCCTTCAAAAGCCTTAGAAACTAAATTTTTATAATCCATCAAATTTGTATCCTCCCCTCAATTTCTATTACACATACATAATAAATCTTTTTTGAACATTTGTAAATAGGTATATGAAATTTAGTTCATATACCTATTTTAAAAGTTTCCTGGCAGTATATTTATCTGTAATCAATATATTAGCATTTTTTCCTTTTAAGGCTCCTTTAATTGCCTCAACTTTATGTGATCCCCCTGCAACTAAGATTGCCTTTTCCTTTTTCTTTAAATTTTCTAGTGATATCCCTATAGTACGATTATTTATGTCTTCATCACAAATCTTACCGTTTTCGTCAAAGAATCTCGAACAAATATCTCCTACACCTTCTTGTTTTAACTTCTTTTTCTCTGAATCATTTAGATATCCTAGTTGAAATAGTAATGCCTCATCCCTTACAGTACCAACTGTAAAAATTGCTATATTGGCATTTGCTCCCATTTCTATAATACTGTTAATATTCCTATCATGCTCAACCATTTCCTTTATAGTTGAATTGTCAAAAATCACAGGCAAAGGCAAATACCTTGGTATCGTATGAAATGCTTCTGCAAATAGTTCAATAGTTTCAAAAGCATATGTATTTACTTCTGAATAACTAATACCCCCTTTTAGCTGAATCACTTCTATTCCCTTAAGATTTTTAGGCTCAAGATTCTTTGCAACTTCATACATAGTAGTTCCCCAACTTACTCCAAGCATATCACCATTTTTTAAAATTTCACTTAAATATTCTGCTGCCTCTTTGCCAATATACTCTCTTATAAGTTCATAATCATCCTTTGGCGAAAAAGCAACGCGAACATCTCTTAATCTATATTTTTCCTTTAATTGATGTGACATATTATCTAAATCATCAAAAGGATCTACAATATCAATCTTTACAAATCCCTTTTCTTTAGCATATTGCAAAAGCCTAGATACAGTAGGCCTTGATATTCCAAGTTGGGATGCAATTTGCTGTTGACTATAATCTGACTTATAATATAACCTTGCTGCTTCAATACTCAATTGCTGCTTTTCGCTGTCCATAAATTCACTCCCTGTACTTTAACTTTCTTCTAATCATATTATATAGCCTTTTTAAAACAAATCAAAAAATTTTTATTCATATCTTAAAGCTTCAATAGGATCTAATTTTGCTGCCTTGCTTGCCGGGTACAGCCCAAAGAATATACCTATTGCTGATGAAAATGAAAATGCTATAAATATTATTTTAAATGACACTGGTACGGGCATCTTTAAGAAAGATCCTGCAATTTTACCTATTGTTATACCTAATATAGTTCCAATAGTTCCACCTATAAGGCACAGTATTATAGACTCCATTAAAAATTGTACTTTTATGTCTCTAGTTTTTGCTCCAATAGCTTTTCTTATGCCTATTTCTCTAGTTCTCTCTGTCACAGATACAAGCATTATATTCATAACACCTATACCACCAACTAAAAGTGATATAGCTGCAATAGCACCCAATACACCTGTTATAACAGATAATGATTTATTTAGATTTTCAAGCTCTTTAAATCCAGTTTGAGCTGTGTACTTGTTTTTGTTTTGATGTTTATTTTCAAGAA
Source organism: Clostridium coskatii (assembly GCF_001675205.1). Classification (NCBI taxonomy): domain Bacteria; kingdom Bacillati; phylum Bacillota; class Clostridia; order Eubacteriales; family Clostridiaceae; genus Clostridium; species Clostridium coskatii. The sequence continues at coordinate 4,443 of NZ_LROR01000063.1, forward strand.
TTTTTACCATTTTGGAACTTATTTCTTCAGCCTTACTCATGTCAGACAACATCACTGACATATAACCAATATCGGTATTTGTAAGTATTCTATCTGCAATAGTTATAGGTATAAATATTGAACCGGGAGCATTATCTGACATGGACCCGAGATTACCATTTGGATCTTTACATACTCCAACTATATTTAAATCTATATCTTGGTCATCTGAACTTAATTCAATACTTTCTCCAAGAGCATCATTTGTATTGTGAAATAATTTTGCAGCTGTTTTTTCATCTATAACTGCTGCAGTTGACCTTATATCTACATCATGTTCTTTTAAAAACCTTCCATTAACCATTTTTATATTTGAAAGTTTATCGTAACCTTCTGTTGATGCCACAATTTGGACACGCTTGGATTTATTTTCAAGCTTCAAATTTCCATCTCCTCCGAGCGTAGGAACAACTGATGTAACTTCAGGTATTTTCTCCTTTATAAGGTCTATATCATCCATAGTAAAATAATCTCTTTTTTCTATAGCACTATCTGAAGACTGATTAAGCTGGAGATTGATTACGTTACTACCCATGCCCTGAAATTGTCCTGTAATATATTGTTTTGCTCCAGCACCCATAGACACTATAGTAATTACAGAGGATATTCCAATTATTATTCCCAGCATAGTTAAAAAGGATCTTAATTTATTTGATTTTATACTTTGTAGTGCAGATTGAAAGCTTTCTTCAACATTCATATTACTTCTTCCCCCCAACTATAGTTCTTCTTTCTACTGGATTATCTGAAATTATAGCTCCATCCTTAAAAACTATGGTTCTTTTTGTATGCATGGCTATGTCAGGTTCATGTGTAACCATAACAATAGTTACTCCTTCATCATTTAATTGCTGAAAAATCTCCATTATTTCTTCACTAGAAATACTATCCAAGTTTCCTGTAGGTTCATCTGCAAGTATTATAGATGGATCATTTACTAAAGCTCTTGCAATAGCTACCCTCTGTTTTTGTCCACCAGACATTTCATTAGGTTTATGATGAAGTCTATGAGATAATCCAACTCTATCTAGAGCCCATTTAGCTTTTTTCTCTCTCTCTTTTTTAGATACTCCTGCATACATCATGGGCAATTCCACATTAGCTATAGCTGTAAGTTTGGGAAGTAAGTTAAATGCTTGAAATACAAAACCTATTTTCTTGTTTCTTATATCAGCTAGACTGTTATCATCTAATGATGATATATCTACACCATCTAAATAATATTTTCCATCTGTAAGTTTATCTAAACAACCAAGTACATTCATAAGAGTAGACTTACCTGATCCTGATGCCCCCATTATAGCTACATATTCTGTCTTTTCAATTTCTAAATTAATTTCCTTTAAAGCCTTAAGTTTTACAGCACCAGTATCATATATCTTAACTAAATTCTCCAATTTAATTATCACTTATTGTTCCCTCCTGCTTGAGTCTCTACAATATCTCCATCTTTAAGAGTATCCGGAGGATTTGATACATATTTTTCTCCTTCATTAAGACCATCTATAACTTCCATATAATCATCTGTCTCTATGCCTGTGCTTATATATCTTTTTGAAATCTTATTTTTGCTATTCACTATGTAAACATATTTCTTCTTTGTACCTTTTTCTTCTTTCACACTATCAAAGCCCATACAAACTACATTTCTTTTTTCATTAAATACAATTTCTGCATCTGCTTCATAACCTACTTTTATACTATCATCTGCATTATCTAGAGTTACTATCACATTTACTTTAGCTTCCTGATTGGTGGCTTTAGCATCAGCCTTAACTTGAGCTATTTGTCCTACATCTGTAACGGAACCAGTATACTTTTTTTGATCATTACCTTTTATTTTAACAATAGCCTTTTGTCCTTTTGCAACTTTCATAGCATCATATTGACTCATATCTATAGAAACTTTGTATTGTGAAATATCATCTACAATAATCATATCTCCTGCTTTAGGGACTTGATTTTCCTTAGCGTCAACTCTCATTACTCTTCCATCTACATTAGATCTTATATTACTTTGTTCTATCTTTGCATTTAAATTGTCTATTTCAGCTTTAATAGAATCTGTTTGATTTCCTGCATTATCTTTGCTAGTCCCTGGTACCGCTTGTGCTTGTGACTGTGATACTGCATTTTGAGCATTCTTTAAATCAATCTTTAGCTTTTTTAGTTCACTGTCATAGTCAGATGTATCCATTTGAACTAAAATATCTCCCTTTGTAACCTGTTGCCCTTCAGTTACTAAAACCTTTGATACCTTCTGGGTATTATTTAAAGTTATATCATTGCTATATTTCGGTTCTATGCTTCCTGAAACCGTAGTACTTTGAACTATATTTCTTTTAATTACCTTAGATATAGTTACTTTCTTACCTTGTGATTTCCTCGACTTTACATAAGAAGATATTCCTATAGCTGTAATTATAAATATAACGGCTACTATAATTGCTAATTTTTTTTTGTTTTTTGCAAAATTCAATTTAAGTTTCATTTATTTTCCTCCCCATTTTTTCTACAATCTTACTAAAAATTATAAACCTTTTTCCAAACTATTGATATAAAGATAAAACTGACACTGTACAAAAACAATGCCAGCTTGTCTAGCTCACAAAGTACTATTCAATTTCAACAATGTTTTTAAATTAAAACTTTAAAAACATATACTGCAGCAGCGTAAATCACAAAAACTATAATTGCTGCTTTTTTTGTCTTCATTTTAAACACAATAGAAGTACCAATTGTTGATATCACTGCACTCCATATATAGAAAAAATCTATACATGAGAACAACTTATAAATTGTACTTTTCATATCTGTTGATGAACTTAAAACCAATGTAAGGCTAGTTGAAATGTTTTTTATATTTTGTGGCTCTGTAAAAAGCATTATTATTGCAGTTAAGATTCCACCTATTAAAACTGGAACATAAGCTAATATGTTTATACAATATAAATTTTTAAAATTTCCTGTTTCTTTTGAAATAGAAGCTATAAGTTTAATAACAGCACTAATTATTAATGCAAATAATGCCGGCGTAATTAATGCACTAATTACCGTAAAAATTATAGCTCCAGTTTTTATAATTGGAATTGCAGCTTGAGAAAAGTTTGGCACTTGCTGAGCTTGTAAAACAGCAAAACTTGTAAGTTTGGGTATTTCTATTATATAAATAATTAACTGGATTAATGTTACAGGTATTAAATATCTCCATATTTTAGGATTTTTATTGACTCTTTCCATTGTTTCTCTTGGCGAAACTATAGCACCAATAATATTTTTTAAAATTCCATCTTTTCTTTCTTCTGAATTTTCTTCTGACATTTAACTTCCCCTCCTACTTTTAAATAATTTTCTTTTACGTTTTACTTGCCAAAATATATCTATACTGTATATATACATTATATACAGTATAGACATAAAAATCAATGTATTCATTTAAACAGTAAGCATTATTTCTAGCCATTTTTACCTCACATATATCATTTAATGACATATCATTAAATAGACTATATCATTAAATGATATGAGTGTCAACAGGTATAATAATAGCTTTAACCTATTATTTTTTTGTGTATATATAAAAATCAACTTTCCTATTAAAAAAAGTCAGATTACATTATCTGACTTTTTCATTCTAATATTTTGATTAATTTATTTTTATTTAACTGATTTAAACTTTCTTTTTTCTTTCCTCAAAAGCCTTAAAAACTAAATTTTTTTAATATTACTAATTATTATCTCCATAAAGAAATTTTTTGATTTTATGGTACACATCTTCTTCGCCTATTGCTAAAAAAATATCTTCCTCTTTAAATACAGCATAAGGTCCTGGAGAAAGTATTAAATTTCCTTCTCTACGTATACCTATTATAGTAGCATTTGTATTTTGCCAGAACTTACTCTCACATATAGTTTTCCCTACAATGCCGAGTCCCTTATATATTTTAAATTCAAAAGGCATGAATGGATTAATGTTTACAAATCTATTTGAGTAATCTAGGAGTTCATTTATTCTTTCTCCAATTTTTTTTTCAATTTCATTTCTCTCATTTAATAAGCCCAAAATTTGATTTTTAGATTTATTCATGGAACCTATGTCCTTAAATTTATTTATAAATTTCAAACAATTATCCACGGATTTAACAATAATCCCACTGCCCTTTATCACTTCTACAATATCCACTTCATTTAAAAGCATAATAGCTCTTCTTACAGTTTCAGGAGAAACATTATAATGACTTGAAAGAGATGATCTTCCATGAAGTTTATCCCCTATGGAAAAATCACCGTCTAATATTCTATTAGCTATATCAATTGCTATCTTCTGGTATACAGGTTTTGTAACATTTTGCGATGACATTTTAAATTTTACTTTAAGTTATTCTGATAACTTGAAGTAAAGCCTCCTTCCAATAAAATCCTTATAAATAGAGTTCTTGGTTTCAGATGGAGTTTTTTCTCCATCTAAAACTTAGAAATCGTTATCCAAGCGCGTAGCATTGCTTATCCCCCCACTTTGATAGAAAAGAAGATATCTCAAATCTTCGATTTGATGATAGTCGCTTTCGCAGAGTGCGATGGGGGGTTAGAAATGGTAGCGATTGGATAAATCAATATTAAGTATAAATTATTATTTATACTATGTAAATAATAATTTAACAATTTGTTGGAATTACTAATTAAAATTTCATATAAGCCCTTGATCTATATTAAAATAGAATTAATTGAATTTATGTATAAATTATAAATATACATTAACTATTAATGACAAGTAGCAACTTATATGATAGAATTAAGTTGTCACTAATTTTAAAATAGGGATAAATAACAAAAAATGATGTCAATACTTGAAATTTTTCTTGTAAGCGTCAAAAAGGAGGTAATTGATTTGATCAAAGTAGGTCTAATAGGTTTAGGTAAGACAGGAAAATATATTGCAGAAGGTATTTTACAACAAGATAACATGGAAATGGTAGCTGCAATCTGCAGCCCTAATAGTAAAAAAAAGGGAATGAATTTAGGAGAGTTACTTGGTAATTTTAAAACAAAAGTAAAAATAACTACTTCTGATGAACTCCAAGCTACTATTTTTAAAACCAAACCAGATGTTGTGGTAGACTTCTCAAATCCACAAGCAACCATAAAAAATGCCGTCATACTATCAAAAATGAAAGTAAATATGGTAATAGGCACAACAGGTTTCTCCAAAGAAGATATTGACAAGCTTCAAACTATATCCTATAAGTTTAAAAACGGCATAGTTTACGCCCCAAACATCACTTTAGGAGTAAACGTAATAATGCTGCTAAGCAATATTGCAGCTACTATATTAAATAATTATGATTTTCAAATTATAGAAATGCACTATAAAAACAAAAAAGACTCCCCTTCAGGGACTGCATTAAAACTATCAGATGAAATAGAACATGGTCTTCAAATATCTGGTGTACAAAATAAACCTATTCCTATAAGCTCTGTACGTGCTGGAGGGGTAGTAGGAAAACATAAAGTTCTTATAATTGGTGATGAGGATAGAATAGAAATAAGCCATGAATCTTTTTCAAAAAAAGCTTTTTCACTAGGAGCTCTTAATGCAGTAAACTACATTTATAAAAAATCTGGATACTACGAAATGAAAGACGTATTAAATCTAAAAAAAATACTTCATGAATACATTGACAATCTAGACAATGAAGTACTTAGTTCTCAAATTTAAAAATTAAACCATTTTACTGAGTCATATCTTTAATCCTAATTTATGACCACCCTTAAAATGGGTGGCCCGTTAAAAATCTCTATTTAAAAGATTATTTAATTTTAAATTATTCACAAGCATCTCATGCACAACAATTTCTCAAATTAACTATATCGTCCATAGAAATACTTGCCTGTACAATTCCCTTTTTATCTCTACGTGAAATTCCAGCAAACTTATAGTATTTACCATCCAAATCTCTTTTCACAAAATCTTGTACCACTACTAAGTCCCTATTAGACAATATTTTTCTAAACTGAAATGTCTGAGATGAAGGATTATCCTCAAATCTAAATCCCATGGTTTCAGAATCATTTGTCATTACAATCACTCCATCCCCGTCTGTTATATAAAAACTAGATATGTTAGTTTTACCAACATATTCGCAAAGTTTTTCAATAGTAAAATTATCTTTGCATATTTTTTCTGCAATATCGTTGCAGTACTCTATAAGTTTAGATTCTATTATTTTTTCAAATTCTTTTGTAAAATCAGTGAGTTTTTCCATAGAAAAATGCATTTTTTGAGAACACTCTATATTCTCATCCTCCAAAGCAGATTGATTTTCTGTCTCAACCACAATTACAGAAACATCCCTTTTAAAATCAGCAAAGAAAGCTGCTAAATTTTGGTTAAAAGCCGCAACATACTGTGTGTGTTCAGTTTGTTCTACAATTTTTTGTGAAAGAAAGGCTAAATTATTATTTATATTATGAATTTCACTGCTAAACTCACTAAAATAATTTTTAATAGATTTTATAGAGTCTTTTCCTTGTGAGCTTTTCTCTATCAAGTCTTCAATAGACTTTACAGTATCAACAGTATGTCCCTTTATTTCATCTACTTGTGATTTTATATTTTTAGAATAGACTGCACTTTCATCAGCCAATTTTCCTATTTCTAAAGCTACAATTGCAAATCCTTTTCCATTTTCGCCAGCTCTTGCAGCTTCAATAGAAGCATTTAATGACAATAGGTTTATATTTGCAGTTAATTTATTTATCAATTCTGCCATATTCTCAATTTTATCTGTTATATTAGAGAGATTACTTATATTATTTGACAGAAGCTCCATACTGGAATTCATATTCTCAAGAATAGTTACAGATTTCTCTACGGATTCACTGCTGCGTGTAATATATTCATCTGCTTTTTTGCCACTGCCTGTAACACTATCTGAAAATTTGCGCATTTCTACTTCTGAATTTGCCATATTCGCAGATAAATTTGAACATTCAGATATTTTATCACATATAGCATTTGCATTTTTATTAAATTCATTTATATATCCTTTAATTTTTAAAAGTCCCTTTTTAGACATACTGCAGGAATTTGATATATATTCCAAATCATCGCCCATAGTTATAGATGAATTCAAAGTTTTATATATCCATACTAACATATCTTTACATAGCCTATCAATTTTATTCGATATGGAATCTTTTCTTTGAAAATTATATGTAAAGTTACCGGACAGTATTTTATCAAGTACATCATCATAGTATTTGACAATTTTATTATATTTTATTTTCTCATATAAAAATAGATTAAAAAATAGATCGGCAAATAAGATCATTAAAATAAAAAAAACAATTTTCCCCATAATCAATCCTCCTATAATTACAGATTTAATATAACTAAGCGAATATTTTTGCCTTAATTTTAAAAATATATATTAAAATTTATCATTATAATAATAAGTATATTATAACAATTTCTACAATTAAATCAACTATTTATACATTTATATAATATTAACTATTGCAATTTCTTTATTAAGACAACACAATTTGAAGATTAATATGAGGAAAGTCGTTTTAAAATAAGATATTTTCCTTATTTAGAATATTTACTAATCCAGCTTACTATATCATCTATAACATACTTTGGTACATTCCCCTTTCCATACTCCTCAGGAGTCATCTTTCCTTCCCCTTCTATAAAAAAGTGATTTAACTTATCATAAGAATTATACTCAACATTTTGTTTATCCTTCAATATATTCTTCCACTTTTCTAAATTAGAAGCAGCTACTTGATAATCCCTCTTTCCTTGAAGAATAAGCAGGGGATTTTTTATGTCTACTGCATCCTGTGCTTGAGTTGAATTTTTAACACTCAACCAATAATAAGGATATGCATGAAAGATTATAGTATTTTCAGATATATTTTTAGGAAAATCTTTATTGTTTTTTACTAAGTCATATAAGTTTTGTATATACTTTAGATTATCTTCATCCATATATCCTATTGAATTCAAATATTTACTTTGCTCTAAAAGAGTGTCTAAAAAATCTACCGGTCCTGCCATCATTATTCCACCAGCTGCACCGCTATTGCCACAATCTTTTAATATAGTTGGTGTAAGCATTGCCCCCTGACTGTGTCCTAAAACAAAGACCTTGCTGGAATCAATTTCTTTAGTTTTCTTTAATAACTTCACTGCATCTACTGCATCATTTACTGTTTCCTTATTCAAATCAAGTTTTGTATCTATTGCAGTTAAGGATGGATATTCATTTGACCTCTTATTATAGCGAAGCACTGCAATTCCCTTTGAAGCAAGTCCTGCAGATATATCCTTAAATACCTTTGTGTCCCCATAGGTCTCGTCCATATCATTAGCGCCGCTTCCGTGGACAAGCACTACTGCCGGGAATGGTCCCTTCCCTTTAGGTATGCTCAATACTCCTGGAAGTTTATACTTTTCATCTCCTATAGCCACATTTTTTTCAGTAAAATTATCTATATTTACATAAGTTGGAAGTTTGTAATTACTTTCCACTGGGGCAGCTTCAGATGTGAAATCATATACTTTTCCATCATTGTCATATTTTATTTTTATATCTAAATTTGTAGGAAGCCCTTCTACTTTATAGGTTAATGTAACCATATTGCCAAGAGGCAGCTTTTCCTGCTTTATATCTAGAGGTTTTGTATCCATTCCTTTAAAGCTCATACTGGAAAAAGAACTTTTCATTATGCTTTCTCCATATCCTGATTTTAAATCAGTGCTTAATCCTTCCATAGCCTCATCTATTTTTTTATTTAGTAAACATGTCATAAAATCCTCAGCTTTAGATTTTAAGCTCAGGGGATTCAAAATATCCTCTACATTTTTAGAAATCATATTTTCTCCTCCAAGTATTACAATCTTATTCACCTTTTGATTCTGTACATAAGATTTAAGCTCCTCTACATTACCTTCATCAGTTATTACTATAGGTGCCTTAAATTTAGCTGAAAGAGCAATACCAGAAAGTGCATCTGGAAAGTTTTTTCCACTTGCAACTACTAAGTTTTTCAAATCCTTATTGAAATATTTGCATATATTTATAGAAGTTTCATATCTATCTTTACCTTCTATTCTCACTACATTTTGTGATACTTCTTTCAATTTACTCTCTATATTGCTGCTTACAGAGCTGATTCCTCCTATCACATACATATTAGAAGGTTTTATTTCCTTAATTTTTTCTTCTATCTCATTTGGCAGGTTTCCAGAAGGAGTTATAAAAACAGGATATCCTTTATAGGAAGCTATGCTTGCTATACTTAAAGCATCGGGAAAATTGTCACCATTTGCTACAATTACTGGAGTTCCTTCCTTTACATCTGCTTTGCTTACTGCTTTTACATTGGTTTCATATCTGTCTTTTCCACCTAATCTTATTATTTTATTAAATCCTTTTTCTTTAAAATACCTTTCAAATTCACTATTTACAGAAGCTTCCCCTCCTAAAATATATATAGTTCCTTCTTTTTTTAAATGATTTTCAATATAACCTAATGTTTTATCACTACTTTTTATATTTTTACCTACAAGCATTATAGGAGAATTTCCTAATTCCTGTAGACATCCAGCTGAAAGTGCATCTGCAAATTGTTCTCCACTTGCAACTATTACACTGTCCAATTGTCCTTGCTGAAAATAGTTAGCTATATTGCTACAAGTCTCATATCTGTCACTACCATATAATCTTTGTACACTAAAGTTGTCGTCTGCATAAGCAGGATAAGATAAAAAAGTACAAGTTGCTAAAGCTAGCACAACACTCAATTTAGTATTTCTATTTAGCATAATGCTCCCCCTCTTTTATATACTATATTTGTTATAATTCTTATATTTGTTATATATGTATTATAACAAATACAGATTAAAAAAACAACGGGTATAGTGTCTGGGCTTTGGTATATTACACCTTAAATACATTTTGGTATTAGATCATTCCAACTTTTGATGATTGATAACATAGAATTGTATTATTATAATTTAATTAGGTTCTAATATTGAACGTTTTCAAAATATTCTTGAAAGGATGGAAAAAATGAAGAAAAGCTTAGCTAAAATTTTGGTTCCATTGATTGCATTTACCTCAGTAATGAGTGTACCTTTTTACAAAGTAAGTGCAGCTACACAAACTCCAATATCAAGAACTCAAGTTGAGCAAAGGGCCACAAGTTTAATTGATTTAACCTGGACATACTCTGCAAATAAAAATAGCAATATATCTTCTCAATATGCATCAAGTGTTACACTTCCAAATCAGTTTAAAGGTGTAACGACAGCTACTTTTAAAGGTATACCTTATGATTGGGGCGGTATTGACGGAATTAATACCAATTCCTACAACGCTCCGTGGACAAACTTCCTTGATGCAGTTAACAAAGGTGCCTTCACAGGAAACGTAAATACAGATGGTGGACTAGGATATATACCTGGAACTGCAGGAATAGATTGCTCTGGTTTTGTACAAGCTTCTTTTAATATTGCAGACTACAAACAATCAACAAGCACCTTATTAAACAACTATTTTAAAAAAATTGATTTAAACAGTCTACAACACATGGATATCCTAGACAAGCCAGGTGATCATGTAGTTATCTTTGATAAATGGGGAACTTTAAATGGAGTACAAGGTGCTTTTACCTATGAATCAACACCTGATCAAACTTATGGTGGAATACAGGGTACTAAAAGATATTTTATAAGCATGAACACAATTAACCAAGGATATATACCTGCTCGTTATATAAATATAGTTGAAGATACAACACCATCCACTCCTAAATTTAAAGTTGGAGGATATGCACAGGTTGCCAATGTAACAAGTTACGCAAATTTAAGAGCAAATCCATCAACAGATGATACTATTTTAACCAATGTTCCAAAAGGTACTATTTTAAACTTAATGAATTACTCAAATGGATGGTATCAAGTTACCTACAACGGACAGACAGGATGGATCTGGGGAAACACCCTTGGTACAGTACCAGCAAATCAGTACGTAACTATTAGTGGTGTATACCAGTTAAATATAAGAGCAACTTCATCGTCTACAGCACAAATAGTTGGGGTGCTCTCTCAAGGACAATATGCACAGAAAATTGGTCAAACTTCAGATGGCAGCTGGTACAAGATCCGTATAAATGGAATTGAAGGATGGTCTTCTTCAAAATATTTAACCTATATTCAATAATAAACAGAGTTCTTGGCATCAGATGGAGTTTTGACTCCACCTATGCTTAGAAATCGTTATCCAGGGACGTAGCTGCTCTTTACTCCCGCTTGGAAAAGTGGGAGTATTAGAGTAGGTAGTCATCGGACAAAAAAGATTGCACAAGTTTTACTTTATGTAACTTGATTGCAATCTTTTTCGTTCATAGAAAAATTTTCTGTGTGGCAAATTATTTCTCTATCTGATTACTTCCCCAAGTAGATAATTCATAAAGTAAAGGTAATAAACTTTTCCCCCTGTCAGTCAATGAATATTCTACTCTTAAAGGCATCTCATTATATTGTTTTCTAGTAATTAAGCCATCATCTTCCAGTTCATGTAAAGAATTTGACAACATGGTATTTGTTATCCCTGATATTGCATGTTTTAATTCATTAAAACGCACTACTTCCATTTTTATCAACTGCACTAATATGCGCAATTTCCACTTCCCACCTATAATATCCAGAGTATATTTCACAGGACATTCTTTTGTATTGTACGATTCCTTAATTAATTTTAAGTACTGTTTTAATTCCTGCTCTGTAGCCATATAAAATCCTCCATAGTATAAAAAAGAATACCTAGTCATAAAATTCTTAGTACTTGTTTGCTTAGCTAATAGTAAGTATAATAATTATACCAGGTTTACTAACCTGAGTAAATATCATATAAAGGAGATTTTAACCATGGAAATGATGAAAGCAATAGCAGTGCGTAAATCTACTCGTAATTACAAAAGCGAGCAAATTAGTGATGATTCCTTAAATATTGTACTTAATGCAGGTTGTGCTGCACCTGTAGGAATGGGTGCTTATGATTCAGTTCATTTAACAGTAATTCAAAATTCTAGCTTACTAGATAAAATTACAAAAGCAACGGCAAATGCATTTGGCAGCCCAAATATGAAACCTTTTTATGGTGCTCCTACTTTAATTGTTGTTTCTGGTAAAGCAAATGATAAAGCACCTCACGTTGAAATAGCTAATGCTGCTTGTGTTATCGAAAATATGGCTCTTGCTGCTACTGATATTGGTTTAGGTAGTGTGTATTTATGGGCATTTTTGGCTTCATTTTCGAAAGAGAAAGAATTATTAAAAGAACTTAATTTACCAGAAGGCTTTGTACCCGTTTCTGGCATTGCATTAGGCTATCCCACAGAGCCACTGACCAAAGAAAAAGAATTAAAACAAACTATAAAAATCAATACTATAAAATAATACTTCAAATAAACAAAGTTCTAAGCATCAGGTAGAGTCAAAACTCCATCTGATGCCAAGAACCCTATTTATCTTAACCTCTATATTTTACTTACATAGATAAATTAGGTATAGTCCATACCTATAACTTGAAAGCGCCCAAAGTTTAAACTGTTGATTTTCTTAAGGTAATTGATTTTTATACTCTTGGTTACTTATTCTCTCTATAGGATCAACATATGTTTCATCCTCATCCACATATTCTTCAACTATATTTTTTCTTCTATTAAATTTGTTAACTGATTGGTAACTGTCTTCCATATCAAATCCAACCTGATCATCATCCCCACGGTATCCTCTATTCCAAGTGTCCTTAAGAACATCCTCTTCTGGAGGTCTGTTATTCATTTCATCAGGTTTTGAATTATCCATACTTTGCTGGCAGTCAATACAGCGCTCTGCATATGGAAGAAATTCTAATCTATTTATATCTATTTCCTTACCACAGACTTCACATATGCCATAAGTACCTTCTTCTATTTTTTTTAGAGCATTGTCTACTTTTTCTATAACAATTTGTTCGTTTTTTTGAAAAGCCAGCCCTCTTTCCTTATCAAATATATTGCTAGCGTTATCTGCTGGGTGGTTATCATAAAAAGACAATTCCCTAGATAGTTCTGCATTGGATTTTATAGTTTCATTCTTTTCCATTTGTTCCAACAAATCAGAGGCTGCATCTCTTTCTGATTTCAGTTTATTTTTAAAATGTTGTAATAATTTCTCATCCATAATTATATTTACACCTCTCAATTATATTTCAGCATACATATATTTTAACTAAAAAAACGCCATTTATTCTATTACACCTATTTAGCTTTTTAATACTTTTATAGATGTTAAACATATAATTAAAAATTAAGGACTCAACTTTCGCACATATAAAATTTTGACCTAATATAAAAATAATGCGAAGCAAAGCTTCGCAAGTTAATAATTAATATTTATGCATATCAGTTAATTTATTTCAACAAGTTCATATTCTTTACTACCCAAACCTATTTTTTCCCCATAATCAAGAGTATATCTTCCCCTTTTAAATACAACTCTGCCACTATTTTTATCAAGAATATCAAGACAAGCCTTATCAATAGCTACAGGATCTGTTGAAGCAAAAACTCCAATATCCTTTGCTATTGGTTTCATATCATGCCCTTCGCAGTCACAATTTTTAGTTATATTAAAAGCAAAGGTTATGTAAATATGATTCTTACCTTTTGCTGCAGCATAAGCATATTCTGCAAGCCTTTCATTAAAAGATTTGGTCATAGATCCAAGCCAGCTGTGATAAATAGCTCCCTGTGGGCATATTGCCATACAAGAAGCACAACCAACACATTTGTCTTTATTGATCTTTGCCTTTCTGTTTACGATTATGGCATTTTGAGGACACTTTTTTGCACAAGCGCTACATCCCTTACATTTAAAGAAATTAATTTTAGGTACAGAATTTGCATGTTGGGCAAGTTTTCCTCCTCTTGATGCACATCCCATTCCAAGTTGTTTTATAGCACCTCCAAAACCAGCAAGTATATGACCTTTAAAGTGACTTAGGACAATAAGCTGTTTTTTGTTTGCGACTTCTTTTCCTACCTTACATTTGCTAAAATTCTTTTTATTAATTTCAACCTCCTCAAAATCTTCTCCGTGTTCACCATCAGCTATTATTATAGGGAGCTCAGTAAACCCATGATCTTTTGCAAGTTTCAAATGCTTTTCCCTTGTAGTTCTTTCACCTCTATAGAGAACATTCGTTTCTATAAATGCACTATCTATGTTATTTTCCTTTAAATAATTTATTATACCAGTAAAATTTTTCGATTGTATGAAAGTATTATTACCCTTTTCTCCAAAATGAACCTTAAGAGGTATGAATTTTTCAAGACTTATATGCTCCTCTTCCACTACTTTTTTTAAGAGTTTACCAGCAGCATCACTTATCTCTTCCGTTTTAGAGTATGAATTAATAGCCTTAAAATAAACTTTTTTCATAGAATAAACCTCCAGCAATAAATTAAATTTTTTATTCTACTAGAAATTATAGCATAACTTACCCAGTAAATGCCATAATTCAATTTTTGACTCTATAACTATTGACTTTGACATTATGGTAAAGTTTAAAATATAATTAATCACTTCGAAGGAAATAAATATTAGGAGGTTTTTATGTACACTATAGGACAATTTTCGAAAATTGGAAATGTTTCAACCAAAATGCTCAGACATTATGACAAAATTGGATTGATAAAACCAACTTTTGTTAATCCAGAAAATCAGTATAGATATTATGAAAAGCATCAAGTACAAGACATTCTAAAAATAAATAGACTTAAAAAATATAAATTTTCATTGGGTGAAATAAAACAAATTATTAAGGATAAAAGTAACAGTACTTTAGAAAAATTCTTATCAAAGCAGATAAGTTTATTCGAAACTGAAATACAACAAAGCAACAATATTTTACTTCATCTTAAACATTCAATGGATCAATTACAGAAAGGTGAGGATATAATGAATTCTAAAAGAAATTTCCATATTTTAATTGATACTTTAAAAGATACAACAGTTTTAAGCATAAGAGACACAATTTCAATGGACAATATAGGCAATTTAATAGGTAAACTTTTTGAAAATATTTACAGAAATGGTCTTTCACCCTTGGGAAACATAAGAACTATTTACTACGACCAGGATTTTGATCAAAATTCTGACAGTGACTTTGATCACAATAATGCAGATATAGAAGTTTGCATTCCAGTAAACAGACAGCTAAAAACAGATACTGTATCAACTAAAGTTTTAAAAGGCGGCTTATATGTACACACAACTTTTATAGGTCCTTATAGTGAAATCGGTGAAGCTTATGCTGAACTCCTTGACTGGATAAATAAAAATTCCTATAAAATAGCTGGACCTCCTCATGATGAATACATCAAAGGTCCTGATTCTAAATGCAGTCACAATGAATTTGTAACAGAAGTGTATTTCCCAATAAATAAAAAATAATACCTAAAAATATGATGTATAACTTAAATTATACATCATATTTTTCTTCTATCCTTCATTTTCTTCTTTTTTTCATACATTCTTTTGTCAGCTATTTTTAAAAGTTCATTAACATCATCTGAATCGTCTTTAAACTGAGAAAGCCCATAAGCAAAACTAATCTCTTTCTTGTCTCCATTTAAATTAAAAGGATAATCTTTAAATATCTTTGAAACCCTACTTATAATATTAATAACGCTATTCTTATCCTTATTTACAAATACTACTGCGAACTCATCTCCGCCAATTCTCGCAAAAATATCCTCTTCGCAAATTTCTTTTTTTAATATATTTGCAAATTTCACCAGAACTTCATCACCTACAATGTGACCATAGGTATCATTAATAACTTTAAGATTATTTAGGTCTATTATACATATAACAAAAATACTGTCTGAAAGTCTTGCTTTATTCAAAGTTTCATCCAACAACTTATTAAAATAGCTCCTGTTATACACTTTAGTTAAGCTATCGTATCTAGACATATATAAAATATTTTCTAACAATTGAGCATTTTTAAAAGCTATGGCAATATCATAGGACAAATACTTCAGCAGCTTTTTATCATCCTCATTGAAACTTTCTTTCTCATCTGTATTAAATATATCAATAAATCCCTTAACACATCCATCAATACATATACCACAAGTTAAAAGCTGATAAGGATCTTTTATAAATAATTTTTTCCATGAGTTATATTTATCTTTTTCATTAAACAGATTTTTTTCTAGGTTACTTATTACTATAGGATTACGTAATTCTTTAATATTCATATCGTGAACTTTATATTGGTACAAATTCTTCAATTTATATCCTATTTCTTTTATTTTATCAGGAAAATATCCTTTCGTAGCCTTATAAACTAATTCATCATCTTTCATAAATAAAATGCTTCCCATAGTGCCACTTGGAATTACGTCTAATGCCTTACAAAGTATCATTTCAAATAAACTATCAATTTCACAGGAAGACAACATGTGGCTGTTTATTTCCATAATAGCTTTTGTAGCATTATTCATCTGCTCCACTTTATATTTTTGTTTTTCTAACACATTATTAGCCTCCTGTAATTCCTTTGTGACTTGATTTACAAGATTAGTAAACACTTTAATTACACCAACGTCTTTTCCCTCAAAAAAGCTTTTTGAAGAGTTTTCATTTTCACTATTAGGCGTAGGTTCATTTTTATAAAAAGTTTGGTTGCCTTCAGATATTCCCAGTATTGTCATTGTTGTATTTAAAAGTTCATTTGAACGGTTAAAAGTAAAAAATTCACCATAAGTAAAAAATCCAAAAGTTGGGGCAATACTATTTACAGCAGATGTTTCAATGCCAATTTTATTTTGCATAAAATTTCTTCTCACTGAGCAAGAATAAATAAAAATTGCTTCAATATTTTTATTTTTTAACCTATGCGTCATTTCTAAGGCTTGAGATGTTATCATATTTACATTTCCATAACCAAACTGAACCTTATCATTAACTTTAACATCTCCAAGAAAACTCAAAGATCCATCATTATGGCATCCAAAAGCCACTCTTGCTACGTAGGTACCATTTCTCTTAATTATTAATGGAAATTCAGTTGCAGACATAGGCAAATCTTTGGCCACTTCATCTCCAAGATATTTTCTGTAAACATCAATTGCCTTAATATTATCTATTGTAAAAATTCTATTATTTAATGCTTTAGTAATAGTCATTAATTTTCCAATAGGTGACCACGAAAAACTACGTTCTGTTGTAACATTTAAACTTTTTCCAGTAAGTGAAGCTGCAGCCACACCATTTTCTGTAATGCCTTCCTTTGTAAATACAAAGGTTTTCTTTAAATATCCATTGTCACCAGCTTTGCCACCACAAACAATAAGCTTATTATTTGCTGATTCTATACCTTTAATAATCTCATACCCATTTGTGATCAATCCGTCACAAAATAATATAATGACTTTTGTATCATCTTCACTTAATTCTTTAACAATATTTACTCCTATCTTATACTCATTCTTATCACTTAAAAGCTTTGCTTTAATTCTTACTTTTTCAAAAATAGAAAACGATATTATTGTAGTTTTACTAAGCACGTTTCCTTCATATATTTCTCCAGCAGTTGTTGCACCTATAATTTCTGCTCTAGGCAACATGGATGTTATTTTATCTGTGAGGTCCTTAATAAATTTCATTTCTACTACTGCTGTAAAAATCTGAATCAAAATATTATCACTATTATTGATATTATTGCCGTAAATAAAATGCTGCATTTTTTCAAAATTCTCATATTTTAATTGATATTGTTTCACAGCACTACCCTCCTTATGGAAAAGGGCCAACTAACTTATTATCGCCTACTTTAAATCCATATAAAATATATACTATATATTTTTATTATACTAAATAATATATATAAATTATATATTCTCTTTAAAATATTTCTACATAATATTTTTCCATACAGCACTTACTGTGATATTATTTCCATTATATAATAATTTAACTTAACTTTCGCACATACGAAAGCTGAGTAATTTAATTTACTGTCTATAACATCTATTTTCCAAATCCACAATTAGGGAATGAACAAACATCACATGAAAGGCATAAGCCACCATGTCCGAGGCTTGCAAGGTCTTCTAGAGTTATCTTATCATCTGCCATAACTCTTGGAAGAACTAGATCAAAAATGGTACGTTTAGCATACATTACACAACCTGGCAATCCTAAAATTGGAATTGTGTTTTTATAATATGCTAGCAAGAACATTGCACCAGGAAGCACAGGAGCACCATAAGAAACAATTTTTGCACCTGTATCTTTTATTGCACTTGGTGTTGTATCATCAGGATCAACACTCATTCCACCTGTGCATATTATTAATTCTGCTCCCTCATTAATAAAGTCCTTGATAGCTTGAGTAATTTCATTTGGGTTATCATTTAAAATCTTTTGTCCTAAAACCTCCGTATCATATTCCGCAAGTTTTTCTCTGATAACTGGGCCAAAGGTATCCTTTATTCTTCCATAAAAGACCTCACTGCCTGTAGTTACAATACCTACTTTTTTATTTTTAAATGGCATAATTTTTATAAGTGGCTTATCCCCTGCAACTTCAACAGCCTTATCCATTTTCTCTTGTTCAATTACAAGAGGGATAATACGTGTACCCGCTAATTTATCCCCTTTTTTCACAGGAAAATTATTATGACGGGTAGCAATCATCATTTCTCCAAGTGAATTGACTTTACAAAGCCTTTCAATGTCAACTTTAAGTACACCATCTTCTTCAGCAATTAACTCAATTTTTCCTTCCTTAATTTCAGAAGGACACATATAGTCATTTTTACAAATATTATAAAGAATTTTTGCTGCTTCATTTTCGTGAAGCATGCCTTCTCGTTTTTCCCATATATAGAGGTTCTCTTTTCCTATTGATAATAGAACAGGAATATCTTCTTCAGTAACAATATGTCCCTTTTTAAATGCAACACCCTTTTTTACTCCTTTAATAATTTGTGTAATATCATGACAAAGTACATGACCTACAGCTTCTTTAGTTTTAATCTTTTTCATTGTAATTCAACTCCTCTCTAAATTACCTCTATTAATACCTCCATAGTTCCCCCACAAACCATTCCTTCAGATTCAGCAACATCTCCGGTCATATCTACATGCTCTATGAAAGAACTCCTTTCTCTTGCAGTTTTCCTCATCATTTCTCTTGCCTTTTGCAGCACAGAGGATTCACTGCATCCTCCACCTATAGTTCCAATGCTCATACCATCAGGATAAGTGATCATTTTGGCTCCTGCTTTTCTAGGAACTGATCCTTTAGAGGAGAGTATAGTTATACATGCTTTAGGTTTTGGTGATTTTTCAGATGCATTTTTTAGTACTTCTTTATCAAATTCAGGAATAGCAAAATTTTTACCAAATTTGCTCATAGTTTCTTTATTTTTAAAATTTATAAGCTGTGCTATTATAGAAATAGCTATTTCATCTGGAGTAATAGCGTTTATATCTATGCCAATTGGAGCATTAACTAATTCCAACTTTTCTTTAGGGAATCCCTCTTCCAATAGCTCCTTTTTCATAGCAGTTACTCTACGCCTTGAGCCTATCATTCCAACGTAACTAAGATCATACTTTAAGACTTTACGTAAAACAACTCCATCATATCTATGACCTCTTGTTACAATAACTATATAATCAGATTTTTCCAAATTAATTAAATCGAAGGATTTCTCGAAGCTTTCACAAATGACTTTTTCTGCTTCAGGAAATCTTGGTTTATTTGCAAAGAAAGGCCTATCATCTATAACTGTAACAGAAAATCCCACTCTTGATGCAAATTCTGTCACGGGCTTTGCTATGTGTCCACCACCAAAAACAACTAGACGTGGTTTGGGAACAAATGGTTCAATTAAAACATTCTTATTTTCCCCTATCTCAACCATTTCAAGTTTGCCACTTTCTAAAGAACTGCATATTTTTTCATAAATATTATCATCAACTGGAAAGGATTTTTTTTCTATATCTTCTTTAGTTAGAATAACTTTCTTTATAATAGAACCTTCTTCTGTACTAAGTAAATCAATATAAGTTAATGTTACACATTGATGTCCCTTGTCTACTTCATTTACTAATTGTTTATATATGTCTTCAAACATTTTTTTACCTTCTATCTAAAAAATTTTTAATAGCAAAATACGTTTACATCCCTTTGTAACTACATCTGCAATTCCCAATTTCAATTATATTCATACTGAGAATTACAGATGTCTTAATAATGGTGAAATATTTAATGTTATTGTTTATTACAAGCAATATGTATGCCACTGCCCAAAGTATCCAAATTAGGTAGTTTTTTTATGTCACTTATTATATTGTGTTCATTTTTAGATCAAAATAGTCAAAAAATAGTGTTCGTTTTTTGACTATTGATCGTTTTTTGAACGTACTTTAATTTTTTATATTTCTATAAATTTATCAAATATTTAACTTTCACAGTTTAAAAACATTGGGAAGAAAAGCTTCACAAGTTAAGAATTAATAATGAAAAGTTAATAGTGAAGATTGATTTTTAACTATCGCAAAAATCCACATTAACTATTAATTCTTCATTATTAACTATTAATTAAAATATACTTTCTCCCGCTGTAATGCATATGCCATGTATAGCCTAAAAATGCCTGGTTGACAATTGTACATCAATGCTTTATTATTAAAATGTTATATCAAAATAGGTCGAATTTAGTAGCAAAATACGTCGAAAAGGAGGTTATTACATGGATTTACAAAATATGATAGAGCATGAAGGTAAAATGAGAATTATACAAGAAACTGTTCCAGGTAAACAAATTACTCTTGCACATATAATTGCTGGTCCTGACAATATTATATATAAAAAGTTGGGGCTAAATCCTAATATTGATTATGGAAAAGCCGCTATTGGAATCATGACTATGACTCCTAGTGAAACTGCAATTATTGCGGCAGATATAGCTACTAAAACTGGCAACCTAGATTTAGGATTTGTAGACAGATTTAGTGGCACCTTAATTATAACAGGCGGAATTTCTGAAGTTGAGTCTGCTGTAAAATCAATTATTGACTATTGTAAGGAATTTCTTGGCTTTACAACATGTGAAATGACAAGAACGTAGGTGATCATACATGAAAAAATTAATTTTGTTTGGCAGAAGCGAATGCGGAAAAACTACTTTAACCCAAACTTTAAGAGGGCAAGAAATCTCTTACCACAAAACCCAATATATTAATAATTTTGATGTAATTATTGACACCCCAGGGGAATATGCAGAAAATAGATCGTTAGCAAGTGCTCTTGCTATATATTCTTATGAAGCAGATGTAGTAGGTCTATTGCTTAGTGCTATAGAACCTTATTCCATATATCCCCCTAATATTAGACCTCTTGTAAACCGTGAAGTTATAGGTATAGTAACGCAAATAGACCGACCTAATGCTAATCCAGATCGAGCAGAGGAATGGTTAAAACTTGCTGGATGTAAAACAATTTTCCGCATAAGTTCTTATACAAAAAAAGGAGTATGGAAAATTTTAGATTATCTTCGGGAAGATGGAGACGTTTTACCCTGGGATAATGAGGATGATTTTATAGCTCAATTTACAACTCAATAAAAAGTCATTTTCATAAATTTAAATGAACTCCCTTTCTATTTAATACATACACACACAAACATATTTTTGTTTTTTAAGTTCCTGAAGCTAACATTCAGGGCTAAAAATAGACGGCTATTGTTTTTAGCCGTCCATTTAATAAGGCATTTGAAAGAAAATAACAAGTCAAAGATGCCAAGAACTTTGTTTATCAGACAAGGAGGCAGGTTCCGCAAATAGTGAATCCTATCTAAGGTTTCTACCGACGCAGTATGATAAAAAATAGGCTAGCATACTGACTAGTTATTTCTTTGAAAATGCCTTATATCTTATAACCCCAAACCCTCTCTTTTACTTAATATATGTGCTTCAATATTATCAGCTGCCTCTTTGGGATTGTCTCCTAATGCAACTTTACCTCCTGTTAAATTCTCTACATCCTCAGTAAGAAGCTTTACAAGCTGTTCTGCACCTGTTAGAAATGGGGTCGGAGATAAATGTGTATATGCCCCATAGGCTACTGCAAATAAACCATCTATAGTAGCTTTTTGTTCCATCCACTCAGGGGCCGTTACTGCAATAGGAAGATCTGGTATATCTACATCAAGGTGATTAGCAAGTTCTGTAACAAGCATGGATATTCTTCCCGTATCTGTACAAGTTCCAAAGCTTAAAACTGGAGGAATCTTTAGCATATTGCATACTTCTTCTAATCCTTGGCCAGCCATGTTTATTGCATCTAGGTTGCACAGCCCTGCTACTTCAAGAGCATGATTGCCGCACCCACCAGCCACAACTAAAATATCCTTTTTAATCAATTCCTTTACCAGATTAACTGTATTCCAATCTTGAGGACCATTTCTTAGAGTTGAACAATTTGCCAAAGCCACAATTCCTTTAATCTTTCCTGCCTTAATAACATCAACAAGTGGATCAAGCTTATTTCCTAAAGCTTTTAAAACTGCTTCAGTAGAAAAACCTGCTATTGCTTTCTGTGTTATTTTAGGAACCTTTGGTGTAATGTTATCCTTTCTCTTTTTAAAATTTTCAATGGCCAAATCAATCAATTTGTCAGCCATTTCACCCACTTTTTCAGGATTATATGGAATCATATGATTTAATCCCGGAATACCTATAATAGTACTTACCCCTACTAAAGTTACCTGATACTTTTCAGCATAATGATCTATTGCAGGTGGAGAACAGTTTTCTTCCATTGCAAGAACATCAACTGTACCTGTAGCAAGAAGTGGTTCTATAGATAGCCAATCTCCCATTAAACCTACAAATACATCATCTACTTCAAATCTTTGTAATAGCTCCTGCCCTGTTTCAATTGACCCAACTATTCTAAGCCCTTTTGCACCAACTGCCTTTGCTCTTTCCTGTATCTGCTGCATCTTTGCCTTTTGAATGGTAGCAACACCAGCCCAAGGTTGATGTCCATTAAATACAATATTTATATACTCTGGATCCATAATTCCTAAGTCCACATTTACCTCATGGGGTGTAGGCGTGCCAAAAAGTATATCCTGTACCATTTCAAGTCCTATTTGTGCTGTATAAATAGTTGATAGGCCTAACCGCAGCGCTTTTTTAGCTAATGATACATAATCTCCATCAACATTTGTTAAGCAACTTGCTACTGCATTTTGCTCTTCGTGAACTACTCCTGAAGGATAAATTCCAAGATCTTTCCAAACTTTTTTTCTCTTCCTTGGTGAAAACACATCTACCATAACACTGGGTTCCTCTACATCTTTACCCATTTCAGCTTCCAAAAAGTTTGCCAGATCCACTGCCATTTTATTAGTATCTCCACTTGTATCAATTCCAACTTTCTGGCACATCCATTTGAGTTTATCCAAGTCTTTAATTGTAAATGGAGTCTTGCCTTCCCCAGTTTCTCTTAATGTTCTAAAGGCTTCATATGCATGATGGCTATATGTACCAGCTCCCATTATGTTTTTAAGTAACATATTTCGCATTGCCATAGCATCTGGGCCAATTCCACAAACACCTTTTTTCTGTTCTCCTTTAAGATTAATTCTGCAGGGGCCTTGAGAACACAATTGACAGCTCAATCCTTCTAGGCAAAACTTACATCTAATTTTTTCTTGAGAGGACCATCTGTCAAATACATTTGACATACCATCTTCTCTGATTCTTTTAAGCATTTCCTCTACAGAATCGTGATAGCTAACTCGCCCTTCTGTTCTTTCTCGTATAGTTTCATTTTTTTCTAGTGTAGTTTGACTCATATAAAGCTCCTCCTATTTTAATATTTTGTACTTTTTTAGATTATGCTGATGGATATTATACAATATTCCATATCTTATCTTTTATAGTTTTTCTAGTAAAAAGATATTTATACATAACAAAAACACCATCATGGGTAATAAGACTCATAATGGTGCTTGCATTATTTTGTTTATTTACTTTCTAATTTTTCATCTTCAAATTCTTCTGCTTTCAGAGCACCCCGCTTGTTAATGCCAAAAGCAAAATAGCCGATAGTAACGATGACACAGAACACCGCACCAACAAGTAAAGACATCTGAGTATCAGAGTTAAAGCACATGCCAATTAGAACTAAGAAAAGATACCCTACTACAATATAGTTGGCGTATGGGAAAAGCTTTGATTTAAAAGGATGCCCTGCCATTTCGGATGCATGTTCTTTTCGAAATTTTATTTGACTAATGCATAAAACAATCCATGGAACCATGCCCGGAAGAACACTGGCACTATAGATATAAACAAATAATTTAGAATTTGGACAGATATAATTTAAAGCCACACAAGCAAGCAAACAAGCTAAAGTTACTTTAATAGCATTGGCTGGTACACCATCTTTGGTTACTTTACCAAGAAATTTAGGAGCCTGTCCGTTTTTTGACAAGGTATAAAGCATACGACCACAGCTATAAATTCCACTGTTGCAGCCAGACATTGCGGCTGTCAGTACTACAAAATTGACGATTCCAGCAGCAGCGGAAATCCCAATTTTAGCAAAAGTTAAAACGAATGGGCTGCCAAGAGCACTGATTTTATTCCATGGATAAATAGTTACAATTACAAATATAGCACCGATATAAAAAATCAATATACGCCAAATGATATTTTTCGTTGCTTTTCTTAATGTGTTTTTTGGGTCCTGTGCTTCTCCTGCTGTAATGCCGATAAGTTCTACGCCCTGATAAGATGCTGTTACCAAGCATAAGGCAAATAACCAACCTTTCCAACCGCCGGCAAAGAAGCCTCCATTTGCTGTAAGATTTGCTAAACCAATAGCTTGACCGTGGTTACCAAAACCAAAGAAAATCAATCCAAATCCGATTATAAGCATAGCTATAATCGTGACAATCTTAATTAGGGAAAACCAAAACTCAAATTCACCATAAAACTTAACTGAAGTCAGATTAGCAGCAGCAAGAATAGCCACACCGATTAAAGCTGGAATCCAGGCTGGTAAAGCTGGGAACCAATAATGCATATAAATACCTAAAGCAGTAACTTCCGACATACCAACAGCTATCCACATAAACCAATAACACCATGCTGTCATATATCCAGCCCAAGGACATATATATTTATTTGCATAATTTGCAAAAGAACCTGTCAATGGTTCAAGGTAAAGCATTTCTCCCATAATTCTCATAACTATATACATAGCAATGCCGGCTACTCCATAAGCCAACAGTACCGATGGCCCGGCCCATTTGATCGTACTAGCTGATCCCATGAATAAGCCTACGCCAATTGTGCCACCTAAAGCAATCAATTCAATATGACGAGCTTTTAGACCACGTGTTAATTCTTTTTCTTCCACTTGAAATATCCCCCTTCAAAAATGTCTACTAATAGATTAGTCCTTTTTTAATAACACTTGTTTATTATTCTACAAACAATATTTTATCATAGTTTTATGCTTTTTTTTAATTTGTCATAATTTTTTTAAATTTGTCAAAATTCTATAATATCCATATTTAACCATCTACTATACTATTACAATGTGTATACTTCCATCTCCATGGTTTGCAGAAATGTGATATGTATATATGGCTTAAACGCCTAAAATTTCCTTATCAAGTCATGACATTTCTGTCATAAGAGCAAGTTTACTTCGTTAATAATTTATTGCCTGAGTATGTAAAAACACAGATATTGTGTAAAAATTTCATAATAGAGAAATCGACTACGATGAATGTATCAGATGTATAAAATGTCAAACAATTTATTCAGTGAAAGTATTTGGTATAAAATATGAAAAAGCTGTTGTAATAAATGAGCAAAATATATTATTTCTGTTATAACAGTTTCAAATTTATGCTATAATATGTATGGCTTTTTTAGGCTTTTTATTGACATCCAAAAGGAGGACAAGTTTTGAATAATTACAAAGGAATAGCTTATGCACTTTTATCATCAACAGCATTTGGGATTATGCCTATTTTGGCTAGAATTGCATATTTCAATGGTTCTAATCCAACCACCGTGCTACTATTTAGATTTTTGATTTCAACATCAATATTATTTTTGTACTTAAACTTCAGCCACATTAATATTAACTTAAAAAAAGGACAGGTACTGCTACTTATATCTATTGGTATTACTGGATATACTATAACAACTCAAGCTTTATTTATATCTTATAATTATTTAGGTGGGGGCCTTGCAACTACTTTGCATTTTATATATCCAGTTGTAGTTTGCATAGCAGGTTTTATATTTTATAAAGATAAAATGAGTACTAAAAAAATTATATCCCTATTACTCGCTGCAGCTGGTATTTACACATTAGTTGGTTTTAAAAATAATACTATAAATATTTTAGGAATTTCCTTAGCTCTATTTTCAGGTTTTTCCTACGGACTCACTCTAATCGCCCTTAATTTAAAATCCATCCGGTCTTTAGATAATAGGGTTACTACTATGTATCTTTGTCTAGGTTCAACAATAGGTACAGCTCTATGTGGGCTGTTTAACAAAACCGTAGCTTTAAACTTTAATTTTAAAATTGTAGTTTGCTATTTAGGAATTTCTGTAGTTTCAACTATATTATCAATAATTTTACTTCTAAAAGCTATAGAACTAATAGGAGTATCATCTTCATCCATACTAGGAACTTTCGAACCTATAGTTAGTGTATTTTTAGGTGTACTGTTTCTCAATGAGCAAATGTCTCTTGCAATATTGGTTGGAAGTACTCTTATACTAATTTGTACAATTGTATTAGCAAAAGATAAATGTGTAAGCTCTAGTTAAAAATTTGAATTCTATATGAAAAAGACACCCATTAACAAAATGAACCGACCCCCAAAAGTTAGACCTAAAATCTAACGATTGGAGGTTGGTTTTTTATTGGCAAAATATAGTTTTGAATTTAAAAAGAAAGTAATTGAAGCTTATCAGCGTGGTGAAGGTGGTTATTC
>NZ_LROR01000064.1:0-826 GCF_001675205.1 Clostridium coskatii
ATTTTAAGTAACTCTATATTACTTTCAAGTAAAATAACTTTAGTGTTAAGTAAATCTATATTTATTATAAGCTAGTAAGGATTTTTTATAATAAATAGCTCTAAAAACTAGTATTTATCTTATATATAATAATATATTTGCTTTCAAGTAATCAGGCTCTTGTGTTAAGTAAAAGCTACTTTGTTTCAAGTAGATTGAAGATATTGTAAATAATATATTCAATTTTAGTAGGAGTACTGTAATTTGAAACTTCAATTAACTTCTTTACCTGAATTACTTCCATTATAGACTTCATAAAGATCTATTATATCGTCTAAAAAGCCAAACATTCTTTTAGACTTATCACTTAGTTCATATTCTTCCGGTGCATTATTAGATGCTACAACTTCACGGTTATTGTCTGACTCTGCATGTTTATAATCTATTAATTCTTCAAACTTTATATTAAAGATTGTAATAATCTTATCCACATGTTTTTTGAAATTTGTGTTATTATCTATTTCACCTTTAATTAATTTATCAATAGTTGGTCTTGATATACCCGTTAATTTTGAAAACGATGATTTTATATAGCCATTATCTTTAATAAATTGAAGGAGATTATTACCTATCTTAAATCTGTTGTCGTAAATATATGATCCTAATTTCATTTCACTATATTTTTTTGCTAATTCCATATTATTACCTCCCATAACTATATGTTAGTGTAAAGTTTTTTACACTATTTTTTAAAAATATTCTTTATATATCAAGGGTTACAAAGTTTTTTTAAATAAAAAAACAATGACCCCCTAATTTCATGTTATAATTGAATCTCTCACCAAAC
>NZ_LROR01000065.1:0-671 GCF_001675205.1 Clostridium coskatii
ACATAATGCAATAAAAAAACAAAAAAAGTTTTAAGAAAACTATTGACATTATTCTCATAAGGTATTATTATCGTCACATACACTAAATATTGATAAAGTAAATTTCAAAAACAAATAAATTTTTCAAAGTGATTTAAAACCAATTAGGTTTATTTTAGTTTTAATAAAATAAATAATATTTATTAGTTATATCCATGGGGGGTATTTCTAATTGATATTTTAAATTGGTACAATTGTAGAGTATAAAGACAATGATAGGGAAGAGTAAATAGGAAGTATTTCTTAGAGAGTGAGATTTTGGTGAAAACTCATAAATATGACTATTGAAGGTAGCCTTGGAGTCGTGAGCTGAAACTAAGTAGGCTTTACCGGTAAAACCGTTATTACTTTGAGTAAAAAATTGGGTGGTACCGCGCGACCAAACTTCTCGCCCCAAGCAGAGAATGTTGGTTGTTTTTTTATACAAAAAATTAGGGGTAATTGCTCAAATGCTGGTTCTTAAAATTGAAATAGATTATTTTACAATTAAATAATTTATAAAATATGGAATATATGCACTTGCAATAGTCATAAAATTCTTAATTATGCGAATTAAAAATCATTTTTTAAGTATCAAGTAAAATATTATTTAAATGTTTAAAGTATTAAAAAGTTCAATATATACAAAAAAG
>NZ_LROR01000066.1:0-29075 GCF_001675205.1 Clostridium coskatii
ATATGTGAAAGTTCTACATACGGCTTAGATACAACTGCATTGTCCAATTTGCAAATAGTTGCATTCATTATAATCCCCCCGTCATAATAACAATTTCCAATTCAACCTTGCATTATTATAGGAAAGTTCATTAACATTATATATAATTATCATGAAAACCAAACAGCTTAATAATAGTTAAATATTTAAAATTAAAGTCATTATCTACTTATAAGCAATATATATGCCATTGTCTAAAATGCCCAAATTAGGTAGTTTCTTTTATATTTTTATTATGTATGTTCACTTTTTGATCAAATCAATTAAAAAACAGTGTTCGTTTTTTGACTACAGTTCGTTTTTTTAACACATTTTAAATATCATTATTTATTTACAATCTTCAGCTCCACTCTATGTAAAATTAAATATACAGGTTTTCTAACTAAAAATAAACTTATGCCGCATTTTCTAACTTAAAAATCACCTTATATGTAGGCATATTTTTACAATGGTGAAGCTCATTTAAATATTTTGCAAATAAGTCTTAGTAAAAAGTTTGTAAAAACTTAGAACTTTTGAATTGTTTGAGGTACGAGTTCTCAAAAGTTCTTAGATTTTCTAGAATTTTTTACTTAGGCTTATCAAAATATTTAACCGAGCTGAATATTGTAAAAATATTCGCAATATAAAGTGATTTTTTGCTTAGGAATTCTATATAAGTTTATTTTTCGTTTAGAAACTCTACTTGCCTTTATTCCACTTAACTACAGGCTTTCTTGCTGCCTTTACTTCATCTAACCTTTTAATTATAGTCGTATTTGGTGCTGATTTTACTATGTCGGGATTTTCCTTAGCCTCTTTTGCAATACTTATCATATCATCTATGAATTCATCTAGTGTTTCCAGCTTTTCATTTTCTGTAGGCTCTATCATCATCGCTTCTTTTACTATTAATGGGAAATATATAGTTGGAGGATGGTATCCATAATCCAATAGTCTTTTTGCTACATCCAAGGTCGTAACTCCATTTTCATCCTCTTTCAAGCCCCCAAGTACACATTCATGTTTACAAACTGTATCTATAGGTATATTATAATAATCCTTAAGCCTTTCCTTTATATAATTGGCATTTAAGACTGCATCTTCACTAACTTCCCTTAGTCCATCTGCTCCCATACTCAAAATATAGGAAAATGCCTTTACCATAACTCCAAAGTTTCCATAAAAACTTCTTACTTTTCCTATGGAATAAGGTCTGTCATAGTCTAAATAATATTTATCCTTGTCTTTGGAAACTACAGGTACAGGTAAAAATTCCATAAGTTCTTTTTTAACTCCTATAGGTCCGCTTCCTGGTCCACCACCGCCGTGAGGTGTTGAAAAGGTCTTGTGAAGGTTCATATGACATACATCAAATCCCATATCTCCAGGTCTTGTCTTTCCCATATTGGCATTCATATTGGCACCATCATAGTAAAGAAGTCCCCCTGCTTCATGAACAAGTTTAGCTATTTCCATAATGTTTTTTTCAAAAAGCCCAAGTGTATTTGGGTTTGTAAGCATAAGTCCTGCCACTTCATCACTTAATATGGATTTCAAAGATTCAATGTCCACTGTTCCATCTTCATCCGATTTCACTTCTATTATTTCAAACCCTGCACAAGAAGCTGAAGCTGGATTTGTGCCGTGAGCTGAATCAGGAACTATAATCTTTTTTCTCTTAAAATCTCCCCTTTTTTCATGGTAAGCTTTTATAATCATAAGTCCTGAAAGTTCTCCATGGGCTCCTGCTGCCGGCTGGAGAGATACAGTTTCAAATCCTGTTATTTCAGCAAGTTTTTGACTTAATTCATACATAAGTCTTAAAGCTCCCTGGGTAGTTTCTTCTGGCTGATAAGGATGAAGCTGCGTAAATTTCTTAAAATCTGCCATATCCTCATTTATTTTAGGATTATACTTCATTGTACAAGAACCAAGAGGATAAAATCCTGTATCCACACCAAAGTTTTTATTAGAAAGTAATGTAAAATGTCTTATTACATCTACCTCACTTACTTCTGGAAGCTCAGGCTCCTCTTTGCCTATAAATTCTTCAGGCAGCAATTTTTCAATACCTTCTTCTGGTACATCACATTTAGGAAGGGAGTAGGCCTTTCTGCCTTCTTTGGAAAGTTCAAAAATAAGTTTGTTATACTCTTTCATTACTCAATTCCCTCCAATACAGAAGCTAATTTATCAATTTCATTCTTTGTCCTCTTTTCAGTGACACATAAAAGCATGGAATTTTTATAAGAAGGATATTGTTTCTCAAGATCATATCCACCTAATATTTTATTTTCAAGTAATTTCTTATTTATATCTCCTACTGAATTTTCCGAAGTAACTACAAATTCATTGAAAAATGGTTTGTCAAATACAGCTTTGTATTTTCCACTTTCAGTAAGTTTTTTAAAAGCATAGTGAGATTTTTGAACATTTTGATAAGCTACTTCTTTAATTCCCTTTTTACCTAGGGTAGTTAAATATATAAGTGCTGTCAGTGCATTTAGTGCTTCATTCGAGCATATATTTGAAGAAGCCTTTTCACGTCTTATATGCTGCTCTCGTGCCTGAAGTGTTAGCACATAGCCTCTCTTACCTTCTGAATCTGTAGTTTCACCTACAATTCTTCCTGGAATCTTTCTCAAATACTTTTTAGTAGTAGTTAAAAATCCAAGATAGGGACCACCGTAATTCATGCTGTTTCCAAGAGATTGTCCTTCACCTACAACTACATCTGCTCCATATTCTCCAGGGCTCTTTAATACTCCAAGAGAAATAGGATCACAAAACATTATTAAAAGGGATTTATTATCATGAACACACTTCTCCACATCTTGCATTTCCTCTATTAATCCTAAAAAATTTGGTGTTTGAACTATAACTGCTGCTGTGTCCTTATTAATCTCACCTTTAAGTTTGTCTATATCAGTAACTCCACCTGCTTCATCTATTTCTATTAGATTTAAATCTTTAAATCTCAAATAAGTTTTAAGTACCTTTCTAACTTCAGGGTTTAAAGTTTTTGAAACAACTATATTTTTACGCCTTGTTATATTTGCAGCCATTTGTGCTGCTTCCACACAAGCTGTAGCACCATCATACATTGAAGCATTTGAAACTTCCATGCCTGTTAAATTAGCCATAACCGTCTGATATTCAAATATAGTCTGAAGTGTACCCTGGCTTATTTCAGCCTGATAAGGAGTATATGCTGTATAAAACTCAGACCTTGACGTTATGTGCTTTATCACAGAAGGTATATAGCGGTCATAAACTCCCGCACCTAAAAAGCAGGTTAGATCATCACAGCTTTTATTTGATTTTACAATATTCTTAATGTAAGACTCCACTTCAAGCTCAGACATTCCATCATTTATATTCAATTTTCTATTTAAACGAACGCTTTCTGGTATATCGGAAAACAAGTCATCTATGCTGTTTACTCCTATTTTCTCCAGCATAATTTTCTTGTCTTCTTCTGTAAGTGGTAAATAAGGATGCATATAAATCACTCCTTATCACATATTTTTTCATAGTTTGCTGCATCAAGTAATTCTTTCAATTCCGCTTCATCTGATACTTCAATTGAAATTATCCAGTTTTTGTAAGGATCTTCATTGAGACCTTCAGGACTATCTACAAGTTCCTCATTTACTTCTAAGATCTTACCCGAAACTGGAATACACAAATCTGAGGCTGCCTTTACAGATTCAACTGTTCCAAATACATCACCTTTTGAGAATTCTGAATCCACTTCAGGAAGTTCAACAAAAACAATCTCTCCTAAAGAATCCTGAGCAAAATCTGTAATACCAACATAAGCTTTGTCCCCATCAACTTTTATCCATTCATGATCTTTTGAATACAACAATTCCTTTAAAGTTTTCATTTATAAATCCTCCCCACTATTTGTTATAATTTTTATTATAAAATTTCTTGCTAACTACTTCTGCCTTTAAAAGCTTATTCCTCACCTTTATAGAAATAGAAGTTCCAACAGGTGCATATTTAGAATTAATTAAAGCAAAACCTATATTTTTATTTAAAGAAGGTGAACGATACCCAGTGGTTACTTCTCCTATTTTCTTATTCTCTGCAAAGACCTCATATCCATGCCTTGAAATTCCTCTTTCCTTCATTTCAAAGCCAACTATTTTTCTCTTCAATCCTTCTTTTTTCTGCTTTACAAGAGCATCTTTACCTATGAAATTGTCTTTATCTAATTTCACAAAAATTCCTATACCTGCTTCAAGAGGTGTAATTGATTTAGACAATTCATTTCCATAAAGCGGTAAGCTAACTTCAAATCTCAACGTGTCCCTTGCACCAAGTCCTACTGGTTTTATGCCATCTTCTTTACCTTTTTCAAGTATTTTATCCCACAGATACTCTGCATTTTCATTTTCTGAATAAATTTCAAATCCATCTTCTCCTGTGTATCCTGTTCTTGAAACCATGCATTTTTTTCCTGCAACTAGTACATCTTTTTTAAAGAAATAAAACTTAATGCTATTTAAATCTGTATCC
Source organism: Clostridium coskatii (assembly GCF_001675205.1). Taxonomy (NCBI): domain Bacteria; kingdom Bacillati; phylum Bacillota; class Clostridia; order Eubacteriales; family Clostridiaceae; genus Clostridium; species Clostridium coskatii. The sequence continues at coordinate 4,549 of NZ_LROR01000066.1, forward strand.
GTTAATTTTTGAAGTATTTTTTGCGCATTTGGTCCCTGAATTGCAAGTTGTATAATTGAAGGAGATATATTTTTTATATCTACCTGAAAATTTCCCTTATTTTTTTTCATCCAGTCAATATCTTTATCCGTATTTGCAGCATTTATTACAAGAAAGAAATGCTCATTTGTAAATTTGTAAACAAGTATATCATCTACTATTCCACCTTCTGGATAACACATAGGTGTATATAATATTTGGTTTTCTTTAATCTTAGCTGCATCATTCGTTATTAAATTTTGAACAAATTCTAGTGCATCTTTTCCTGTTATATCTGCTTCTCCCATATGTGAGACATCAAACAATCCTGCTTTTTTACGTACTGCTTGATGTTCAGCTGTTATGCCTTCAAATTGTACTGGCATATCCCATCCTGCAAAATCTATTATTTTTGCACCGTATTTCTTATAGGAATCAAACAGCGGAGTTTTCTTTAATTCTTCCATAACATAAGACCTCCTTCATATTTTTATACATTAAAAAAAAGGATATGGAGACTATTTACCCAATAGTCCACATATCCTCTGTTTTTTTACCTGAGAGTTTCGATATTAAATATCTTTCACCTTTGGTACTGTTTTTCAATAACAGATTTTTCAGAGTTTTGTCCCACAGCGCTCCCTTTACCTGAAAGTTTTTGACATAACCGTGGCGGTATATCATTGCTTCTTCGGTCAACAACTAGATGTTATCTCGCACTGTATTCATCCAATTTATATACTTTTTACTACATCATTAATATACACCTTAGAATATGGAATTTCAATAAAAATATTTTTAATTTTTATCTGAACTTTCAAATTTCTTATCCATACTCTTTATATATTCTTCCATAGCACTTACAAGGTGCTTTGAAACCTCTACTGCTTCAACAACAGTTTTGGCACCTGTTACCACATCACCTGATGCAAAAACTCCAGACCTTGTAGTTCTTCCTGAATCGTCTGTCTGTATAAGTCCTTTGGAATTTACTTCTATTCCTTCAGAATTGTTTACTATATTTGCCTTAGGTCCCTGGCCTACAGCAATTATTATAGAATCTGCATTAAAAAGCTTTGCTTCCTCATCTTTTAGCATTACCTTCTTTTTCCCTGTATTTTCATCAAAGGATACCTCAGTTGGAACTATTTTAATTCCATCATCTGTTATTTCAACTGGTGCCATTTTATAAAGAAATTTCACTCCATCAAGTTTGGCATAATCAATTTCTATATTATCTGCTCCTGCATGTTCTTCATCACTCCTTGCAATGATAGTTACGTCATTTGATCCATTTCTAATTATAGTCCTTGCAGCATCCATAGCAACATTTCCTGCTCCTATAATTGCAACTTTATCTCCCAAATTATAAGCCTCAGGATTTTTAAGATAATCTATAGCATAATTCACATTACCATAAGTTTCTCCTTTAAGTCCCAAGCTCCTTGGACTCCATACTCCTGTTCCTATATAAACTGCCCTGTATCCATCCCTAAACAAATCTTCAACAGTTATTACAGGTCCTATAAGAGTATTAGGCCTTATCTTAACTCCCATATGGAAAAGTTTATCCTTAAGCCTGTCCAAAATATCTTTAGGAAGTCTAAAGGCAGGTATGCCGTATCTCAAAACTCCTCCTATATCTTCATGGGATTCAAATATAGTTACATCATATCCCTTTCTTGCCATTATAAAAGCAATACTCAATCCTGCTGGACCTGACCCTACTACTGCAATTTTTTTATTCAACTTTTTTATATCAGCTGACGTTATAAAATTAAGATAAAAGTCTGATATATATTTTTCGATAAGGCCAAACTTTATAGGAGTTCCCTTTTTACCAAGCACACAATGACCTTCACAAAACTTTTCATGAGGACAAACTTGCGAACAAATAGCTGACATAGGGTTATTTTCAAAAAGAAGTTTACCGGCTTCCTTTATTTTATTCTCTTTAAAAAGTTTTATTACTTCATTTATAGGGGTACTTACAGGGCATCCTTTTTTACATTGAGGCACTTTACATCCAAGACATCTATTAGCTTCACCAAAAACAATTTTATCCAATTATTCTTCCTCCCTTATGTGTAAACAAATTCTATAATGTTTTATTTACCATCTGTACTATTTTTCATCAACACTCTGTACTAATATTTATATTACATATATATAATCATATATACTAGAAATTATCAACGTTTATTATCTGTATCTACATTATTAATCTTCTGTATTTCTTAATTCATCTTAAAAATACTTCAGATTTCATAAAATTTATAATAGTTATCATGCACAACAATCACCCCTATTTTCTCCCTTGCTTTTGTAAAATTGTCTCAAAATAATTAAGTAACAGTACTTACGTAAAATAATTTAATCATAGAATAATAAATTATTGTATTTTAAATAAAAAGCTGCATTAGCTTGAAGTTAATTCTCCATCTAATGCAGCTTTTCAACGATATTCTAAATATTAATCATACATTTATCATTCACAAACAATATTTCTGCTAAAACTTTTACTGCCAATTAAATTTATTACACTAAATTATTTATCTGTTTTATTATAATTTATTAAACATCCATCTAACAAGATATTCACTTCTTTTTCAGTAAGCTTGTCAATTTTTACGTTGAACTTTTTAAGGTTCCCCTTTACCACATAAGCATCTATTTGAGATGGTCTCTCAGCGACAGCCTTTCTTATATTAGGAATAAATATATAATCTCCGCATTCAAATTGTGGTTCATCTTCCATAACAAAAGGAAGTATACCCCAATTAATCAAATTTGAACGATATCTTTTAGTAGCATATTCTCTTGCAATATTAGCATATCCACCTAAAACCTTTTGACAACTGGCTGCCTGTTCTCTAGCAGAGCCATCTCCAGGCTTTACTGCATATATCATGCTTCCTATACCTGTATTACTTGTATTTATACTGCCAAACTCTTGTTTTATTACACTAAATACTTTTTCTAGATCCCTATTTTCATCAAAAGGAGACTTTCCTGCAAGTCTATCTTTTTCTGACTTTTGAATTTGTTTTGATCTTCCAACATATTCAGGATCTTTACGTGATAGTGTAAACTCTGAAAGCTTTAATGGATTGGACCTGTAAGAAGATGTATCTCCTGAAGGTATCAATTCATCTGTTGTAGTTACAGGATCTTTGATCAAAGAACACACTTTTAGTATTAAGTTGTCTGAAAGCTCAGGCATATCCGGCCAGTTCTTTATATTAGGTCCAAATCTTAATTCTACATCACTATTTCCTTTACCAAAAGCATTATAAACACGGTTATCATAAATCGTCTTGTTAAAATAATACTTAGGTATATTGTAATCTACATCTAAATCTGTAGCTGCTGTAACAAATCCCTTATTAGCAGCTGTTGCAGCTATTGAACGTGCATCCATAAGTGCTGCATAAGAAAGCTGATTTTCATTAGGTTTTGAACCTTCACGATTAGGGAAGTTTCTAGTTGTATGTCTTATGCTGAGTGAATTATTAGCAGGTGTATCTCCTCCTCCAAAGCATGGTCCACAGAAAGCTGTCTTAACTATTGCTCCTGTCTGCATCAATTCTGCAGCTATTCCGTTTTGAGCTAAGCTATAATAAACAGGCTGACTGGAAGGATAAACATTTAATGTAAATTCATCATTTCCAATAGATTTTCCTTTTAGTATACTGGAAGCTTCACAAATATTTTCATAGTTACCTCCAGCACATCCAGCTATACATCCTTGTTCTACATATAACCTATTATCTCTTATCTTTTCTTTTAAAGAGAAATCAAGATTTTTGTTAGACATTCTATCTCTGGCATCTTTTTCTACCTTATCTAATATGTCATAAAGGTTTGCGTTAAGTTCTTCGATAGTGTATACGTTACTTGGATGGAAAGGCATTGCTATCATAGATTTTATTTTTGACAAATCGACATATACAATTCCATCATAATATGCAACGCTTCCAGGATTTAATTCTTTATAATCTTCTTTTCTTCCATGTAATTCAAGATAATCACAAACTTTGCTATCAGTTTTCCATATTGAAGTCAAACATGTAGTTTCAGTAGTCATTACATCTATACCATTTCTATATTCTACAGATAAGTTTTCTATTCCTGGTCCTACAAATTCCATTACCTTGTTTTTAACAAAACCATTTTTAAATACTTCACCAATTATAGCTAGGGCAACATCCTGTGGTCCTATACCCTTTTGTGGTTTCCCAGTTAAATAAATTCCTATAACTCCAGGATAAGATATATCATATGTCTGTGACAGAAGCTGTTTAACAAGTTCTCCGCCACCTTCACCTATTGCCATCGTACCAAGCGCTCCATAACGGGTATGACTGTCTGATCCTAAAATCATCTTTCCACAGCCTGCCATCATCTCACGCATATACTGATGGATAACTGCTAAATGAGGTGGAACATATATCCCTCCATATTTCTTTGCAGCAGATAATCCAAATAAATGGTCGTCTTCATTAATTGTTCCGCCAACAGCACAAAGACTATTATGACAATTAGTAAGCACATATGGTATTGGAAATTTTGTAAGTCCACTAGCACGAGATGTTTGTATAATTCCTACAAAAGTGATGTCGTGAGAAGCAAGGGCATCAAATTTAATATTTAAGTTTACATTATCTTTTGATTTATTATGATCCTGCAGTATAGAATAAGCTATAGTTTGTTTTTTAGATTGTTCCTTATTAACATAATCTTTTCCTAATTTTGCTTTAAGTTTTTCATTGTATTCTTTATTGTCAAAATATAATTCTTCTCCATTTAATAAATATGCACCTTCATCATGTAATTTAATCATAGTTTCCTCCCTATTATAATGTAATAAAATTTCATTTGTTTCCTAATCAAGGTCTAACATTTTTGCCGGATATATTTTTGTCATATTATTAACAGCTTCTTCAGATAATCCCGAATTCTTTAAAAATGATATATACTCATATAATTCTTCACTCCACACAGGATTCTCAATCTGGCCTCCATCAGTAGATATAATTGTAGATTCATATCCTAAACTTTCAATTGCTCTTAAGTTTGTTGAAAAATTCTTCTCATATTTACCATTTACACGATGTGCATAACACCTTTCAAAGTACACTCCATATTTTATTAATGCTCTTTGATCGTCCAAAGACATATCTACAGTAGGCCATTCAGGGTGATTTATTAAAATTTTCTTTACACCCATTTCTTTTGCTTTTTCAACAACTACCCTAATTTCATATGGCGATAAGTGACCTGTAGCAAGAACAACATTATGCTTTGCAATTCGCTTTAAAATTTCTAAAAGTTCAGGAACGATTTGTCCATTATTAATTACTTCAACACCATCTGACATTCCTTTTTGTTTACGTTCATTAGCAGCAAATGAAGTTGGTAACCAAATAATTTTTGCATTCATTTTAATAGCATTTTCTACTGCTGCAATATTCAGTCCCCCCATTTGAGGGTTTAAAACAATTCCACCAAACACATGAATTCCTTTAACTAATTGTTGTGCAATCCATGCTCTATCCATCGTAGGTACTACATGTGACTTTAAAACAACAGCACGTGCACCCACTCTCTTTGCTTCTTTTACTAGTTCAATGTCATTTAATCTTCTTTCTCTAACATCAGGTGCAGTATGGATATGTAAGTCAATAACATCTTTTAAAACATTATCTTCGCATTTCATTTTTTCCTCCTGTATTAACTAATTTTATTTCTAATATATATTTAAGCAAATGTTTACATTTTATAGATCACTATGCCTACATACTTGCTAAACATTAAAATAGAATATTTTACCATCTAATAAATATATACTTAATCTCTAAATTATTTTACTACAATTTAATAGTATCAGATTTATCGCGTAAAGTCAACATTAGTTTATATTTTATACAAATGTTTTGAAATTATTTCTTAAATCAAGCTACATATTGTATATTGGTCTTTATATTTTAAATTTTCTATATTGTCGTTAAAACAAATGTTAACATTTAAATACTTTTGTCATCATTTTTATTTTTTAAAAATGAGGCAAAAAATTCAGCAATAGCGTCATTACCAATCCAACCAGTCCTACGATTGATTGAACCATCGTAATAGTTTTAAAAGTTTCACCCATTGACATGCTAAATGATTCCTTTACTAACCAAAACCCTGCATGATTTGCATAGTTAAAGAATAATGATCCTGAGCCAATGGCAATTACTAGTAGTTCTTTGCTAATGCCCGGATTAAACACAGTAAGCGGTGCTAGCAAGCCAGTTGCACCAACAATACCAACAGTAGCAGACCCTGTTGAAATAGATAATAAAGCAGCAATCAACCATCCTAATAAAATAGGAGAAACATGTATTCCAGATGAAAGGTGATTGATAGCAATTCCAACGTTAGAATCAGTAAGCACCTTTGCAAAAGCACCACCGCCACCGATAATTAATAAGATACCAGCAATTGGTTTGAGACTAGCGCCGAGCTCATCATGAAGCTTTTTTGTATCTACTCCCCGTGCATATCCCAAAAATATCATTCCTACTAATAACCCGATTAATAAGGCTATTACTGGATTACCAATGAATCCTGTTATTTTATTAAGTAAAACTGCTTGTTTAAAAAATGTTTTTGCAAATGCATCTGCCAACATCATTAACATTGGCAGTAATGCAACGATAAATGCAGTTGCTGCTGAAACCGAATCTTCAACGGTTGCAGCCATATATTTCGAATCATCATCTAAGGCTTCAGTTTTTCCTTCTGAAGTAATTGAAGATGCTGCATATAGCTCTAGCAGTTGTTTATCAGGTCGAACCGTCATTCTCGGTGCAATAAATTTACCATATACCGGTCCTGCAATAATTGCTGCAGGAATTGCACAAATAATGCCATAAATCAACGTAATCCCAAGATTTGCTTTCAGACCTGCAATAGAAGTCAATGGACCGGGGTGCGGTGGAACCATACCATGCATTGTTGCCAAGGCTGCTATAACTGGAACCCCAATATAGATATATGCCGATCCTTTTATATTCCCTTGCTTTTCAAGTTTTGCAGCAACACTAAACACTATTGGTAAAAGCATAATTAGTCCTACTTCAAAGAACATTGGAATTCCGATAATAAATGCCACTCCACACATAAACCATGGTAAAGTTTTGTTAGTAGAATCTTTTAAGATTGTTGAGGCAATTTTGTCACTTGCACCTGAAACACTTAATAGTTTTCCTATCATTGCCCCAAGTGCAACTTGCAATCCCACACCTCCTAGTGTACCACCAGCACCATCTGTAATTGATTTTACTATTTTATTCATATCTAGACCAGCTGTAAGTCCTACACCAACTGAAACTACTAATAAAGCTACCATAGGATGAAAATGTAACTTTGAAACAATGAGAAGTACCAACAACACAACGCTGCATAATGCAATAGTAAGCAATAAAATATCATGTCCTGTCATTAAATATTCACCTCTTATTAAATTTTAATATTGTACTTGTGTTAATGCTTGTCCCTTTGAAAAATAATAATGTAAAAAGAAATTAAACTTGTCATACATCTTCTCTAAAAATAATATAAAACGTTTTCTTTTGTCATCAAAACATTTGCTAAAATTAATAACATAAAATCATTATGGAATTAAATTACAGAACATATCTAGATTTATGTAAATCAACCTAGATATGTTCTAAAAACATATTACCTTATTAAATTAAAGTTTTTAATCATCATTTTAAATCATTGTAAATCTTTGTATCCAGTAAGGCCCATAATTTAATAAATATACATCTTTGTTATGTATAACTGCATAAACTTTTTTCTAAAATATAATTAATTATTGAACATATTTCAATTAGTCAGCTGCAACTTCATTTTCTTCTTCATCTTGAAGATTTGATTTTTTCTTACCTTGAATTTTTTCTACTATTACCCAAATAAGTCCAAATGCTATAGCAAAGGCAGGCACTGTAATAATTAATTTTCCTGTAAATACTTTTAATATTATAAAACTTACAAGCATTGCAGGACCTGCTAGTGAAGTCATAAACTGTCCTGGATGAACACCTGCTGCATTTATTCCTACTGAATGGGCCGTAGCAGTTACAAGTGGAGCTGTAGCAGTACCGCATATTAAAGTTCCTATCATAAGAATAGTACTTATTATTAACGATCTAAATATATTTCCTTTACACGCAGCAACTATTAATGCAATTTTAAATGAAATAGCTCCTAAATCTGCAAATGGCAAAATCCTATTTTGTGGTATTGTTGCAGCAAGTAATAAAGATATCGGTATCATAATTAATGAAACAGTTATAACTGAAGCATCTCCTAAAAGAATAGATGGATCAAGTCCTATATATATTTTTCTTCCTTTAAATTTACTTTCACACATCAATTTTGCCTGTTCTGAAATTGGCTTTAATCCCTCTACAAACATTCCTGACATCTTTGGTATCAAAACCATTGCAGTAGCCATGTTTACACCTACTCCAAATATTTTTATTAAAGGATAGTTAGCTAATGCTGCTATTCCACATCCAAGTACCAAACCTATTATAGGAGGTTCACCGAAAGTTCCAAAATACTTTTGAATTGTCTTCAAATCGAAATTTATTTTATTTATTCCAGGTATTCTTTCTAAAATAAATTCCAAAGGTACAAATGCTAAAGCATTTAAGGCATGCAACGCTGGTGTGTTAACACCTGGTATTTTATAATATTTTTCCATAAGAGGTACCGACCAATCTGCAAGTTTAAATACAACTAAACCTGTAACACCTGCTGCAATAGTAGCAACTACTACATTTTTATCAGTAAAATATACCAAAGCCCCTATAGTTAAACAATGATGATAATTCCATAAATCAACGCTTAAAGTATTTGTTCTTTTTATAACAAGTAAAAGTATATTTATTCCTATTATTGCAAGAACCATAAATGGTACTATAGGTGATGACCATCCAATTGCACCTGTCATAGCAAATCCTACATCTAAGGTATTAAAGTGAAGTCCAAACCTTTTTACCATTGCATCTACTACTGGTCCTAAATTACTTGTTAAAAAGCTTATTACTAATTTTAATCCAGCAAAACCAACACCTACAATTATTCCGCTTTTAACCGCTTTACCAACTTTTAATCCAAAACCTTTACCTAAAATAAATATAATAATAGGCAAAAGTACTGTAGGTCCTGCATCAATAATTGCTTTGAATGCTTTATAAAATATCATTTTATAATTACCCCCTAAAATTGCAATTAGATTGAAATATAATTTATTCAACATTTGCTTATTCAACATAATCGCTTTATGTTATTTAAACTTTTGATTATATCACTATATAGCTTTAATAAAATATTAATAGTATTTTTTACAGTAACGTTTACATTGAAAATTAACCACAGTTAGTTGTATTTAATCTTCAAGTATGTAATCTAATATTAACAAAGGTTATTAATTTCCACATTAGTTTATAAAATTAATTTCAAATATAATGTAGAATTGTTTTCCAATATACATATATATGTCTAATTTTGCAATCATTTGACTACGATTTCATAATAGCAGATTTACTTATCAAAGTCAACATTAGTTTATATATTATACAAATGTTTTGAAATTGTCCTGTAAAATTAGCATTATGCGAACTTTATCCTTTACATAATAAAATTAATATATCATTGGTGAAACAAGAGTTAATTCTATATACTTTTGTATTAGGCTTGCATGATTTACTTATAAAATTTAAAATTGATGGTAAGATATTAGTTAGCTAAAATATTTATTTAATTACATAAAATTGTAAATTAAATTTTTAAGGTTCCACCATTGTCTTGAAAAAGCAAATTAGTTCTATTATAATTAATTTGTATGTATAGGATTATCAGTAGTTTTCTTTAATAATATTATTTCTAAGTTAATTAAAAGTTGTTTTAAATTTGCACTAAATATAAAATTAGTTGAGAGGTTAAACATGATAGATGAATTTGAAAAAATAAATGAAGCTGAAAGATTAAATTTTCTTGCCAAGTTGTCTGATATGTATTATGAATTAAATATGACTCAAAGTGAAATAGCAAACAAATTATCTACTACTAGATTTAAAGTTTCTAAATTGCTTCAAGAAGCTCGTGACAAACATGTAGTAGAAATCACCATAAACAAACCCCATAGCAGAGTTCCTAAATTAGAAAATATTTTAAAAGAAAATTTTGATTTAAAAGATGCCCTGGTGCTTGATAATAAAATGCTTGCTTACGAAGAAACATTAAGTGCACTAGGAAAATTAGGAGCTCAATATGTAGACGATTTAATTAGTGAAAATTCTATTATAGGTGTACTTTGGGGTAAAACTCTTTTAAATTTAATAAAAAATTTGAAACCAAAAAAGAAGCTTCCAATAACTACTGTACAAATGGTAGGCTCCGCTGCTAAAGATAATACTATTGTAGATTCTCAAGAACTCATGAGACGTATGGCAAGGATATATGGAGGTAAATGCAAATATTTATATGCTCCTCTTTATGTAGACAATGATTATGCCAGAAAGGCACTCATGCATGAACCTGTATTAAGTGATACAATATTCTTTGCAAATAAATCAGATATAATTCTTACAGGAGTAGGTACAACAGATGCTATGTTCTCTTCTTCCCTTTGGGCAAATTATTTAGAAAGAGTTAAACAGTACAATTTAGATGATTTAAAAGCTGTAGGATGTATTTACGGACGTGTTTATAATGATATAGGAGAAGAAGTAGATATTGATATAAACCAAAAAGTCATAGGAATAGATACTTCTGCTATACGTCAAGCAAATCATGTAATAGGTATTGCTGCTGGTAAATTTAAAGCCAAAGCAATTTTAGGAGCAATACGTGGAAAGTATATAAATACACTTATTACTGATGATGCTACAGCTTCAAAAATACTTTCTTTAGCCAAAATACAATTTTAAAATCACAACACCTAAAAAGTCTGTAAAAGTCTGTAAAAAACATCTTTTATAATAAAACATAAAAAGTTATTTTATCACAAAAAGAAGGTAAATCTCCATTGACTGAAGATTTACCTTCTTTTTTTAATACCTTTCATTCAATTTTAATATAATCTATCTGGCAACAAGAGAAATAATTATACTTGCTACCGTGGCAATTCCCATACACATAGGAGCTGCAATAAAAAGCAATCTTGGAAATAATTTAGTACGTTCTTCTTCATCCGAACAAGAACCTAATACAATGCTTCCACCTGAAGAAAAGGGTGAAATAGAAGCTGACTGTGCTCCAATAACAATGCACATAAATAGAATAGCTGGACTTATACCTGTTGCCTGTGCAATAGATGGAACAGCTGGGAAAAGTGCAGGAACAACAACACCAAGCGTGCTACTAATAGCTGCCATCAATCCCCCTACTATGCTGAGTACTATAGGTACTGCAAAAGCAGGTAAATTACCACTAATCCAGCTTGCAAGTAATTTTATAGTTCCTGCTTTAATTGCAACCGATATTAACATACCAACACCACAAATCATAATGAGAGTACTCCATGGTACCTTTGCAATGGCCGCTTTCTGGTCAGCAATTTTAAGCATGAGAAGAATAACAGAAAAAATAATTGAAACAAGCCCAACATCCATTTTAGAATTTATAAAAGTAATAACTGCATTTTTAGGAACAATCAAGTGTAAAACTGGAGGTGCAAGAACTATAACTACCATAGCAATAATAAGATAAAGATTTATTTTTTGTTTCTTATCAAATGGTTCTGGTTTTTTTATATTTAATGTTTTACCTAAGTTTCTTAAATTTTTTGAAAATACCATAAAAGCTAAAATTACTAAAATAGGGATAATCATAGTAATAATGAAAATATATGCCGTATATAGAAATGATAAATCTTTAAATCCTGCTGATTCGATAAAGCTTTTAAATACAATACCACATCCGCTTGTCATAAAATTAGCACCTGATAATGCGCCATAACTTAAAATAACCGCTCCTATCATTGTATCCATACCTGTTTCTTTACAAAGCAGTAATGTAAGAGGAGCTAAAAATACCATTACTGTAAAATAACCTGCACCCAAGCCTGAAATCAATACTGCTGCAAAGAAAATAACAAACGGAAGTAATTTCGGCATCTTGCGGCATCTATATAAAATATGTAAAGAAAGTTTTTCCAGTGTACCGTTTACAAGTGCAAAATTATAAAAAAGTGAAACTGAAAAAATTACAAAAAAAATACTTATTGGCCACATTGCAATGACCTGTGAAGCTTTCAAATTTAAAACAAAACATCCAATTATATACGCAAACCCCATAGCAAAAAATCCTGTGTTAATTTTTGTTTTATACCCTAGTGCAATAGAAATTATTATTGCCAATACTACAATTAAACTTATCATAAATCCTTCCTCCCCAAAATAAATAGTTTATAAAATACTTTTACGAAGCTTATGCATATAGATAATAACATTTAATTCATTAAGTTAATTTATTAATGTAAAACGATTTCTTTATGTTCTAACATCATTGCAAATTCATTGTATCAAACTTTTCTTTTTTTGTCAAAACTTTTGTTAAAATTAAAATCATATGTTGTAAATATATTTGCAAAGTCCACCATTTATTTTCTTTTAAGGAGCTTATAAGATTGTATTCTACATTATTTACACGGTATTTTATTTATCACTTGCAAACAAAATAATCATTTGTGCATACAAACTTAAACGTACATTCAATAGTATAATACATTTATGAGACTAAAATAAGGAGCATACCTAGATTTATGTAAACCAATCCAGGTATGCTCCTAAAATATACTAGTTTGCTAAGTTAAAAACTTTCAATGGCCCTTTTAGCCCACTCTGAGTCTTTATAAATTGCTCTTCCTACCCCTATAAGATCAGCTTTTACATCTACAAGAAGTTCCTCTGCAGCTTCAGCTTTTGTAATACCTCCAGTTAATATAACAGGTATTGATATAAACTGTTTCAAGCTTCCACTAAGTTCTGAAAAATATCCCTGGGAGTTATTTCCCGGTACAGTAAATCTGCAAAATCCTCCTGAAATATCCAAAACATCCAGCCCTGCTTTTTCAAATTCACAAACCGCAACTTTACTATCTTCAAGTGTAGTTCCGCCTTCCATGTAATCAGAAGCTCCTAATCTCATGAAAATCGGAAATTCAGGTCCTACAACTTCACGTACTGCCTTTATTACTTGAAGATGAATTTTAATTCTATCCTTTACATTATCTCCCCCATATTCATCAGTTCTTTTATTTGTAAGTGGAGAATAGAATTGATTCAAAAGATATCCATGAGCAGAGTGAATTTCTACTCCATCAAAACCAGCTGCTTTTACACGAATGGCAGCATCACTAAAGCTTTTAACTATATCCTGAATTTCATCATAAGTAAGTTCTCTTGGAATACCCGATTTCATAAAAGGATTTTCCACAGCTGAAGGCGCTAACAAAACACTTCCTGTAACTGCCATAGTAGTTGCACTCCCCGCATGATTGAGCTGCATAACTGCCTTGCAACCGTTTTTATGAATGACACTAGCTACTTTTTTTAGGCCTTCTATTGTACTATCATTTGCCACAGAAAGCTGGTTCTTACTAGCTTTTCCCTGTTGTGCAATAAAGCTGTGTTCAACTATAATAAGTGATAAATACCCTCCCCTAGACTTTTCATCATAATGTTCTAAGAGTTTACTACTTACTTTTCCATCATCTTCAGATTTCTCTGTAGCCATAGGCGGCATAATTAATCTATTTTTTAAAACTAATTTACCACTGTTTAGTGGTTCAAGTAAATGTGTCATAATTTCCCTCCTGCATCTAAATTTAACTTAAATTTTATCACAGCAGACATTAAAAAACAAGTATCGCTTTCTTACGACAAATTTAGTGTTTAAATGGTAGTTTACCCTGTGATATGTATTTAACAGACACCTTGTCCTTATTCATATCTATTTCTTTAATTATAAGCTTTCCCATTTTCCTTGTGAAAGTTCTATAGGATAAGTTCCATTTATGTTTTATAAGTTTCTATCACACAAAAATAATTTTTTCATATAATACTGAATGTATTAAATACCCCTGCATAAAAAACCGAACATTTTGGTAATTTTAATTTTTAAAAATATAGACTTATAAATTAATTAATATTTTACAAAAACAGAAAATACAATTTAAATTTCCTTCACACGCTTGTCACAAATTCATTCTATAATATATGTATAATATTATTTCATGCAAATTTGAATAAAAAAGGAGATAACAAAATGCTTATAAATTCAATATCACAACCAATACAATCTAAACTTCTATCAAACCTTAATAGTACTAGTTCCTCCACAAATGCCAATCCATCATTTGCAGGAACTCTTGAAGAAATGCTGCAAAATACATCTTCTGATTCTTCAAATAACGATATTGCTAATATTTCTGATGATAGTGATGATAGCAGCAGTGATACTGATATAAGCCCTGCTTTAGGTGGTACTAGTGATATGTCTCAATTAATGGACTTTATGCTTCAATCTTTAGCAGAAAGTCAAAATAGTAATGATACTCACTCTCAAAATCCTAATAGTTCTAATTTTTCCGATAAAACAAACATTCAAAGCACTGTTAATAATTTAAAATAGAAATGGCTGTCCCACTAATTTCTTAGTGCGACAGCCCCCTTTTATTATCTCAATATAGTTATTTTCTAATATATTTCAAAAAGGTATATTTTAAATATCCAAATGTAGGACTTCTTATAAGTAGTTTCCCATTATGCTTCTAATTTTAGTTTAACCTTTTCCTTATAATAAATAATTGACTTTTCTTCATCTTCAGTAATCAAACCACCAATAATTAAAATATTTTCTATGTCTACCATTTTAAAGTGCTTTGTATCTTTATTATAAGCGTCACATACTTTAATTCCTAATGTTCTATCTTGTTTATGTCCAGTTTTGATAAGAAATAATACATTTTCTTTTAAATCAGAAATATCTTTAAACTTATCAAAATCTTCTTTTATAAACAATGTTTGCATGATATCTTTTTTTAAATTCCTATTAATAATCCCTATAGTATTTTTATGTGTAATAAAATACTCTGAAATAAAGTTAACTATTTCTTTTTTTGAATTAAATACTTGTACATCACCCATTGATAATTTTCCCCCTTTAAAATATAAACTGCATTTTAAAACTCTTAGTCATTCACTTATCTTAATCTCGGAGAATACACTTATTATTCCTCAAGGATTTCAAAAAAACGGAAATAAGTTTTACTTGTTACGATTATAGTTCCATTAAATATATATGTCAACATATTTATGCATTTTTTAGAATAAATATTCAACTGTTTTTTCATTTACATTTTCAGATAACTTTAAACCACTTGTAAAATGGTGTAAAATTATGATTAAATAAGATTCGTATCTAAAATTTAATGTTACTTTATACATTTAATTTTAAATGTAATATAATAAATCGAGGTGACCAAAATGTTACAGAACTATATTAAGCAAATATTAAGTTTATACAATTATATTGATGCAATAGTACTGATAGATAACAATGGAATAATTAAGTATTCTGATAACTTTAGAACGGATATTTACAACCTCTATGCTGAAGAAGTAATAGGAAAATATCTATGTGACATATATCCAGATTTAAATAAAGACAACAGTAGTTTACTAAAAGTATTGAGAACCGGAAAGGCAATTCTTAATAAAACTCAGCATCTTGTAAATTATAAAGGAATCGAAATAAATGCAGTAAATTCAACTTTTCCAATAAGGTCCAAATCTGAAACTATTGGTGCTGTTGAAATTTCAGCATATATTGATCCTAAAAATCAAAGAAAAGATATAACATTACAATTAAAAGAAAGAGATAAAAATAGAAGCAAATATTATAATATTGATGATATAATTACTTGTGATGATACCATGCTAAACATAAAGGAAAAAGTATTAAAGGTATCAAGATCTGATTCATCAGTCCTAATTTACGGACATACAGGTACAGGGAAGGAAATTATAGCTCAATCCATACATAGAAATAGTACTAGGTCTTCTAATCCTTTTATATCTCAAAATTGTGCAGCTATTCCAGAAACACTTCTCGAAAGTATTTTATTTGGTACATTAAAGGGGACTTATACAGGAGCTGAAAATAGAAAAGGATTATTTGAAGCTGCTGATGGTGGTACTCTTTTTCTTGATGAAATAAATTCAATGGAAATATCCATGCAAGCAAAACTCTTAAAGGCAATTGAAAACCAAAAAATACGAAGAGTTGGTTCAGCTGAAAGTATAAAAATAAATGTTAGGATAATTTCAGCAGTGAATGAACCTCCTTTAGAATCTATCGTTGAAAACAAGCTTAGGGAAGATCTTTTTTATAGAATTGGGGTTATTCAAATAAACTTACCTGATTTGAAGGATAGAAAAAATGATATTGAACTTTTATGTGATCATTTTATAAAAGAATATAATAATAAAATGGGAAAATCTATTAAAGGTATTGATAGTTCTGTTAAAAATATATTTAAAAATTATAAATGGCCAGGAAACGTAAGAGAATTAAAAAATGTTATAGAATCTGCCTTTAATTTAACATATAAAGATATTATAACCGTAGAGGATTTACCTGATTACATTTTTTCTATAAAAAATAACCACCCCGAAATCACGAATCTTACGATGTCTGAAAAATCTCTAACAGAACTTGTTCAAGATTACGAAAAAAGCATTATTCAAAATGCTATAAAAAACACTACTAGTACAACTGCCGCAGCAAAAATGCTAAAAATATCAAGACAAGCTCTTAATTACAAATTGTCAAAATATAACATAGATAAGTAAAACGAAAAAAATTTTTCTAAAAAGCAAAAAAATTTTCGTTTTTTTAGAAAAAGATAACTGTATTAGTGGACTCCAACATTGGCATAAGTTTTGCTCTAATTAATTGTTAAAATTATAAGGAGCTGATTATTATGATAAAAAACGTAATAGTAAGAAAACCAAGCAAAAATTTTGCAGATGGAATAACTACGTCAAACCTTGGAAAACCTGATTATAAAAAAGCATTGAAACAACATGAACAATACATTAAAGCATTAGAAAAATGTGGATGTAATGTTACTATACTAGATGCTGATGAAAAGTATCCTGATTCAACATTTGTAGAAGATGTAGCAATTGTAACTGAAAAATGTGCTATAATAACAAAGCCCGGTGCAGAGTCAAGAAAAGGCGAAGAAAAAGAAATAATTGATGTGCTTAAAAAATTTTATAATAACATAGAATTTTTATCTGGTGATGCATGCCTTGATGGTGGAGACATATTAAGGTTTGAAAATCATTTTTATATAGGTCAATCAAAAAGAACAAATGCGGAAGGTGCAAAACAACTTACAGAAATACTAAACAAATATGGATATACAGCTTCAACAGTACCGGTAAAAAAAATACTTCATCTTAAAACAGGAATAGTTTATTTAGGGAAAAATACTTTTATTGGAACTGGTGAATTTATAGATAATGATTCATTTAAAGATTTTAAAATTATAAATGTAGATGATGATGAGGCATATTCAGCAAACTGTATAATGATGAATGATAATCTTATAATTCCAAAAGGATTTAAAAAATCAAAGAAGAATTTAGTAGATGCAGGTTATAAAATTGTTGAAGTTGAAATGTCCGAATTTGAAAAAATGGATGGAGGACTTACATGCCTTTCATTAAGAATACCTGTAAGTGCTGCTAATAACTTAGAATAAAGTGTAAATAAGGTGGGATCCTTATCCCACCTTATTTCAAAATACATTTCTGATCATATAAGATTTTCAACTAAATCCTTAAAATACTTGCAGGTATCAGCCATACTATGCCCCTTTCTAAACAATCCTCCACCAATTAAAAATGCCACATCGTCACCATAAGCCTTATAGGATTCTGGTATATTTTCAAGATTCATTCCACCTGAAGGACAAGGAAGTACAGATTTTAATTTTCCAAATTCTTTTTTACAATTTTTAGAGACTCCAACACATTCTTCTCGAGAAAAAGAAAATCTACCTAAAAAATTAGGATAAATAGTAGCATCAGCTCCTGAAATCCTTGCAATATCACCAAATAGCACTTTATGGGATATGCCTTCATTTCCTAGGACAAAGCTTCCCTGAAATGCAGGATGACTTATAACTGGAAGGGCTATACTGCCATCATCTGCAACTTGTCTCATTGCGTCAAAACCAGTAAGACCAGGTGCAATTAAAACTCCTCCCGCTCCAAATTTTTTCGCAATTCTTGCCCTATCTAAAATTTCACCTGCTGGTGCAGTTATATTTGGTACATATATTGTATTCCTACCTGTTTTATCATTTGCCCTTTTTACAGCTTCACTGCACAATTTAACTCTCTTTTCATAAGGACAAAAAGGTTGATTTGTAAGGCCGTGATCATCTTTTATTATATCAATTCCTCCAACTGCAAATTCATATGCAATATGGGAGAGTTCCTCTGCACTTACTCCCATGGGCTTTAACGCTGTAAATAAAAGTGGTCTCTTAGGCACATTTAATAATTTTCTAATACCTTTTATGCCAAAACGAGGTCCTTTAAAACTGTCAGTTATTTTTTCCGACAAATTAACTTTTTCAACCCTTACACCTGGCTTTATGCTTGTGTTTCCAAATATAACATTTATAAGTTGTGTAAGCTCATAAGCAGTAGCATCTTCAGGGTAACTTATATTAACCTGAAATACTCCCTCTTCTAATTTATTAAAAGATTCTATTTTGCCAACTATGTTATCTTTTATTATTCCTTCTGGTACGACATCCTCTGGAAATTCCACTGTCTGTTCTATACATATATCCTGTGCTTTTCTATAGGCTTCTTTTTCATCTCCCTGTACTTTATAGGTTACACTAAACCTTTCCTGGGGAAGCTTCAAATCACTTTTACCAGTAAAAAACATACTTATTTCCACCTCTTTTAAAATTACAACGCTTCTGGCTTGGCGTCACTGTGAACTGCTGCTATAAAAGCTTTGTCAAGATCTTCTTCCTTTATATTAAAATTCCGTCCTACCAACTTTTCAACTTCTTCTATAAGAGCTTTTGCATCTATCTTATACTCTTTCATCAAATATTGTTTGCTGGCACCATGGACAAAAGTATCTTTTATTCCTATTCGTACAAGTTTTTTCCCTATACCTTCTTCCGCTAATTTTTCAGCTACAATTGTGCCAAGTCCCCCAATTGTAGAGTGATTTTCAATAGTTATTACACCATACTTTGATTTTGCTATAGCTTCAATTACCGAATGGTCATTAAATGGTTTTAAGGTGGATATATGCATATGCTGAATGGAGAGTCCCTTTTTCTTTAATTCCTTAATTGCCCTTATAGCTTCTTCCGTACATATACCACTGGAAAGCACAACTACATCGCTTCCTTTACTAAGTACTCTTGCCTTTCCAAATTGCATAGGTTCTGAAGCCTTAAAGAGCCTTGGTATTTCCCCTCTTAACATTCTTATATAAACAGGTCCATTAATAGCTTTTGCTACATCAAGAACGGATTCAACTTCAGTGGCATCCCCACACTCAAGTATAGTCATATTAGGAAGTGAGCGCATTACTGATATGTCCTCAATGGCCTGGTGCGTAGCTCCACCTGGAGATATAATTCCAGGTAAAAATCCAAACATTTTTACAGGTAAATTTGGATATGCCACAGACATAGCTATCTGATCATAAGCTCTCCTATATATAAAAACTGCAAAAGTGTGAACAAAAGGTATAAAACCTTCTCTTGCAAGTCCGCCTGCAAAGCTTAACATATTTTGCTCTGCTATTCCCATTGAAAAAAACCTATCAGGATAGGTATCCCTGAAAGTATCAACTTCCACAGAACTAGTTAAGTCAGCAGATAAAACTAATATTTCAGGTTTATCCTTAGCCCATTTTATAAGATTCTTTGAATGTACTTTGGTTTCTATTTTCATAAATTTCAACCTCCTTTATTGAAACTTCTTACTCAATTTCTTGAATTCTCTTCTGTAACTTTCTCTTTCATCTTCAGTTTTAAATCTTACATAGTGGAACTTAGGTTTTCTCTTATTTAGTATATTGATTCCCCTAGAAGGATTTGTATCACATAATATAAATGTAGGTCTTCCATCAGGTTTTAAATTTCCAAGGGCTGAAATAGCATCTACATCGTGTCCATCTATTCTGAACACCCTGGCTCCAAAAGCTTTTAGTCTTTCATGAAAAGGTTCTATATTCATTACTGTAGTCATTTTTCCATCACACTGATATCCATTTATATCAACATAAGCTATTATATTATCTAGTTTGTGATAGGAAATAGCCTGTACTGCTTCCCAAAATTGTCCAGATTGACATTCACCATCAGATAAAAATACAACTACTCTTCCCTTCTCTTTCTTTAATTTACGTGCAAGGGCAATACCACCTGCCTGGCTTATGCCCTGTCCCAAAGATCCTGTAGTAACCTCCATACCTGGAGAATGTTCTGCACCAATCATTTCGACAGAACTTCCATCCTTATTGAACTCATCAAGACCAGAAGTATCCATACGTCCAACTTCTATTAGTGCTGCATATAGTACAAGCGCATACTGTGCTGGAGAAAGTATAAATCTATCCGTATCCTTTGATCTTTCTCCATTATATATGCCACCGTTAAAATAACTTTTATTATCAGGTCCCGGAGTCCCAGGAAATTTGGGTGGGATAATAGGCTTTTCAACTTCATTTAAATTCAACACTTTTAAATAAAGAGTTGAAAGTATTTCTGCTGAAGAGCAGGCCTGACTCAAATATCCTCCATTGTTTTCTATAGTGTGTTTTAAAACTCTAAGTCTTATTCTGTTTGCCACTTTATAAACTTCATCTTCCCATGTGTCCTTTAATTCTCCCATAACTTCCTCCTTAATAAGCTTTTTACAAAATTTTCTTCAGATTTTCACTAAAAGGTGGATATAC
Source organism: Clostridium coskatii (assembly GCF_001675205.1). Classification (NCBI taxonomy): domain Bacteria; kingdom Bacillati; phylum Bacillota; class Clostridia; order Eubacteriales; family Clostridiaceae; genus Clostridium; species Clostridium coskatii. The sequence goes on from NZ_LROR01000066.1 coordinate 25,645, forward strand.
TATCCCCTTTTCAGTTATTATTGCCGTTATAAGTCCCTCATCCGTTACATCAAAAGCAGGGTTGTAAGCTTTCACACCCTCAGGTACCATAGGCTTTATATACCATTTTGTAGTTATTTCTTTCTCAGGTCTTATTTCAATTTTTATGTCTTTACCACTTTTACAATTCAAATCTATAGTTGAAATCGGTGCACATACATAAAAAGGTATATTATAGTATTTTGCAAGTATTGCTACAGAAGAAGTTCCTATTTTATTTGCAGTATCTCCATTTGCTGCCACCCTATCACATCCTACTAAAACCGACTGTATTTTTCCTTCCTTCATAACAATGGATGCCATATTATCACATATTAGCGTAACATCTACTCCTGCCTGTTTTAATTCCCAGGTAGTAAGCCTTGCCCCTTGAAGCAACGGTCTGGTTTCATCTACAAATACTTTAAAATCATATCCTCTTTCGCTTCCCAAATATATAGGTGCAAGAGCTGTACCATATTTAGCAGTAGCTATAGTACCTGGATTACAGTGAGTCAAAAGTCCAAAGCCCGGTTTTAAAAGTGAAAGAGCATATTCTCCAATAGATTTACATACTTTTTCGTCTTCTTTATATATGTTATCTGCTTCTTCCTTTAAAGCAGTTTTTATATCAGCAATAGCATTCTTAGATTCTTTTTTCAACCTTTCTTCCATACGATTAAGAGCCCAAAATAAATTTACTGCAGTTGGCCTTGAAGATGCTAAATATTCCTTTGTCTTTTTAAAATATTCATACAATTGTTCATAACTTTGTGCATCACATTTTTTTACAGAAAGATATATTTCATAAGCTGCAGTTATGCCTATGGCAGGTGCCCCCCGAACTTTAAGTTCATAAATAGCATCCCAGACATCTTTTTGAGTTTTTAATTCTATAAATCTTTTTTCTCCTGGCAGGAGAGTTTGATCAAGTATTATAAGAGAATTATTTGCATCATCTAGAATTACAGATTGTACAACTTCTGACATTTTTTCATCTCCTCATATGCTAAAACTTGTTTTCCGCATCTTTAATTACCTGTATAAAATCCACTCCACTTTTTATATTTTCTCTGTCCAAAATAAACTTTTTCGAAGATAGAAGGCATATCTTTTCTGCCCTTGTTCTCTTTTCAATGTCTTTTATAGAAACTATATCACTCACATGGGCAAGTCCAATGATTCTCCTTGCAAGTTCTAGGCCAACTACAGCTGAGGTATCCTTTAATATATTTCCTAAATAATATTCTAAAAAGCCCTCATAATTTGCCACCTTCTCGGAAACATTTTCTTTCCATGAAGCTTTAAACTTTTTAGAAAATAAATCTATAATATCAATTATTGTAACCTCCAACCATCCTTTATAATCTTCCTTTTCTTTTTCATCCAATATTGCAGCTTCTGCATTTTCATAAGCAAATATCAAATTTGCAATTACATTTCCAATGTCATAACCTGCAGGTCCATAAAAAGCAAATTCGGAGTCAAACACCTTTGTGGAATCTGATTTCACAAAAATTGAACCTGTATGCAAGTCTCCATGTATAAGAGACTGGGCATTTGTCATAAACTCAAATTTCAATTTTGCAGTTTCTAAAAGAAGTTTTTTATCATTCCACAAATTGGAGGCTGCAAATTTTTTTGTTTCAGGTAATAAATCGTTTCTTGAGCAATCATAAAAAGGCTCAGTATAAACAAGATCTTCTGTTATTTCACAAAGCTCCGGATTTATAAAGTCTTTTACTAATTCCTTTTTTTTCTTGTGATTTGTTGCCACGTCCGAAGTTAAAAGAAGAGTATTAACTAAAAATGTAGTAATATGATCTGCAAACCTTGGAAATTTTTCATGTTTATTTAAAGCTGTACGCATTATTTCATAATCAGATAAATCTTCCATGGCAAAACAATTCATTATACTGTCATATTTATAAATTTTAGGTACAAGACCTCCAGAAAGCTTATATTGAAGCTCTAATATTTCACTTTCAATTCTGTTTCTGTCCGGAGATACCTTAAATTCATCAGAAATTCTAGCTACAGGACCTGCCTGTTTAATTATTATGGATTTATTACTTTTTTTATCTTGAATTTTAAATACATAATTTAAATTTCCATCTCCTATTTCCCTAGAAGTAAGCTCTGCATCCCCATCAAAAAAATCTAACTGCAGTTTTGCATATTGGAGTACATCCTTTTCAGTCATTGTAAAATATTCATCTGTAAATTTACCCATATTTCATATCTCCTTTCTCAAAATTATTTCTTTTTATAATAAGTGAGAGCCAGTGCAAAGGCTAAAACTATACCTTTTACAATGTCCATTGCATAATATGGAACCGACAACATAACAAGTCCATTTTGAAGTATTCCTATAAGAACTGCTCCTGCAAAGGTTCCAATGGCATTGGGTTTTCCTGACCCTCCTACAGAAAATCCTATAAATGTTGCTGCCACAGCATCCATAAGATAAGGTGAACCTGCATTTATTTCTGCAGTTTGAACTCTTGCTGCCAGCATTATTCCTCCAACACCTGCAAGAAAAGCCGATATTAAATAGGCATATACCCTATACTTGTTTACCGGTATCCCAGAAAGTCTTGCTGCTTCCATATTTCCACCAATAATGTACATATACCTTCCATGTTTGGTTTTAGTTAAAAATATGTGTACGATAAGAACTATAATTATCATTACTATAATAATCCAGGGAAGCTGTCCTAAAGTTGTAAAGAATTTGGTAAGTTTACCCTTTGCAAAATTTCCATTTGCCATTACCATGTTCTGAGATATAGCAGCCCCCCTTGTATAAGTAAGAGCCACCCCTTGAAATACAAACATAGTAGCAAGTGTCATAAGCATATCAGGTACTTTCACTTTCACAATCATTATGGCATTTATAACTCCTACCACAAGAGATGCCAGTATGGCAACTATTATAGAAGTAACACTGTCTTGGTTATGCCATATGAACATGGCCATAACTACGGCTCCAGATAATGAGGCAGTAGAGCCTACAGACAGGTCAAACCCTCCTACAGTTAGAGAAACTGTAACTGCCACCGCAATTATTGTAACAATGGAAATGGAACGCAGTATATTTACCACATTACTTGGCTCAAGAAACTTTCCTCCCATAATTCCAAAGAAAATGATGAGCAGTCCGATTGTAATTAGAGTTCCATATTTATATAAAAAGTCAAATATATCAATTTTTTTCTTATCTACAGTTATATCATTTTTAGTGTTTTCACTACTCATTTCCTACATTCCCCCTGTTGAATAATATGTACGCTCTCGAAAACTCAGAGAGCTTGATTTTTATATAGTATAAGGTTCAGCATCTCTGCTTCACCCCTAATATTTAAGCTAAATTAATATCATATTTTCCAATAAACTTATTACCAGTAGCATCC